>DAINNQ010000429.1:0-2600 GCA_036735825.1 Alteromonadaceae bacterium
GTAATTACTTTAATGTTAGCAATAGAAAAAACAGCAATAGAATTATTTTAGCCAGTAATTCTGGACTACCCAAACAAGTTGACATTGACCAACGAGCCAAAGAACTCAAGGATAAGCTTGCACCATTTGATGTTAATATTATCGAGATATCCACAAATATGACCTCAACAGCAGATGAAAAAAATTGGCCCGAAAACACTCGAATATTAACGGATCAATTTTCACCTGCTAATTTACTGAACCAATAAAAACAGATCTTTTTTTATTGGTTGCCGTTTTTAGCAATTTATTGACAAGCTTCTAACAAATCAAAGGTTTCTCTTATTAATTCTTGCGCTTTACCCTTTGAGCCAATATGATTGAGAGTATTAAAACTATATCAATTATTAAATTGAAGTTGATACAAGTGTGCTAAATTTAATTAGCTCACAGGAATAGAATTCTAAATTGCTCAGGAATAATAAACATGCGCTTGGCTTTACTCGCAATTACGGTTAGTTGTCTTTCTATCGGAACACATGCTTATGAATTAGCTCCTATTAAAGACAGATCAGTAGAAAGTTTAGAGATTCAATTAAGTAGTAAAGAAGCTGAATATGAATCTTTTATCACATCATTGAGCTTATTAAATACGCAAGTAGAAAACGAAACCGATAAACTCGGTTTATTACGTAGCCAAGGTGACGAGTTACAAACAGCACGTGCTCAAGCTTTACTCAATATGAATGAGCAATATGAAGCACTTGTAAGCAATCCAGAGCAAGATATTGAACAAGCACAAAATGCTTATCGTCAAGCCATTCAAAATCAAAAGCAAAATAAAGATGATATTAAAGCTAGTGTTACTTTGCTTGGGCAATTAAAAGATAAGTTAGCAAAAGCGAATGTCGACCGCTTTACCTTAGCAAACGCTCGAGAAGCATTAACCGAAGAAATTCGAATTGCTCGCGTTAAGCGCTTACAAAATGAGTTTGAAAAACAAGGTGAATTACAAGCAACGCAAATTGTCACTTGTGATACGCAAGAAACTCTCAAGCAATGTATAACTCGCAGTAATCGTTTAGCTAAGCAAAAAGCATCGAAAGAATTTATTAATAAACTTTTCTCAACAGCAACAGAATCAGATTTAATTAATAAGAATAAAGATGACTCTGCCGCGCAAGTTCGCATGCTCAATCACAAAGTCATATCAGGTGAATTTAGTGGTCAAGGCGACTACAGCACAACAGTCACTGTTGAATTAGAAGGTTCATTACCTAATGCTGAAGCATGTAAATTATTAGATTTGTCTGCGCGTTATTGCACATACAAACAAGAGCATGCTACCACAGCACCAGTTAATGAAGATGCAGGAAACGAAATTTCATTAAACGATGACTCTGTTCTTTATGAACTTACTGTACGTTCAGATCAATACGATGATGAAGTATTTATCGACGGTGTGAGCTATGGTTCAACAAAACTGTCAGTGATGCTTTCTGCAGGTCAGCACGATGTTGTGATTACAAAACCTGGATACATGGATCATCAAGAAAAAATACGCTTAAAAAAGAATATGACGATCAAAGCAGAGCTTCAAAAAGCGTCAATAAACTTTGCTAATGGCCAAAAAATTCAAGACATTTTACCAGGCGATGAATTAGGCCCTGAATTAATCGGAGTGCCTGCTGGTCGCTTCCAAATGGGCGATATGAAAGGTGCTGGCTTAAGCAACGAGAAACCCGCTCGTGGCGAACAAATACTGAAACCTTTCGCTATTGGACAAAACCAAATTACCGTTGGTGATTTCAAACGTTTCGTTAAAGAAAGTAATTATGTCACTGAAGCTGAAAGCGGTAATGGTTGTGCGGCATTTGTTGATGGTGAGCCACAATACAATAGCGTGTTAAATTGGCGCAACCCAGGTTTTAAACAAACCGATGAGCATCCTGTTGTTTGTGTAAGTGATAAAGATAGTAAGGCGTATTTATCTTGGTTATCTAAGCAAACAGAACGCAAATACCGCTTACCAAATGAATTTGAATGGGAATATGTAGCTCGTGCGGGTAGTGTAGATAATTACTGGTGGGGTAACGATATTGGCAACGGTAAAGCTAACTGTGCTTATTGCGGTAGTGAATGGTCGAACTTGAGTACATCACCGGTTAAATCATTTAGAGCCAATAATTTAGGTCTTTATGATATCGTTGGTAATGTTTGGGAATTAACCGACGGCGATAAAATTGTCGCGCGTGGTGGCGCATGGAACTTTGCTCCTAAGCTTGCCAGAGCGTCTGTGAGATTAGAGTTATCATCAGGATTTCGTTCGAATTATCTAGGTTTTAGAGCGTTACGCGAGAATTAATTTACCGCTTAATTGAGAAAAGAGCCGTATGGCTCTTTTTTATTATTTCAGTATGTAGAGAAGTTCAATGTTAACGGCTTGATTTATTTTTAAGACTTAATGTAGGTTTATTCCTTTTTCTAGGTTGCTTGTTTACATTTGTGTTTGCATATGGACTTACTTGCTTTTTACTTGATAACGTTGAATTCTTTGTATTTATTGAATAAGTAACACCCTTAACCTTTTCATTCTTTGCAACTTTTGACGAGCCTGCAAC
>DAINNQ010000430.1:0-2599 GCA_036735825.1 Alteromonadaceae bacterium
CGTGTAAAAACTTCGCCGTCGAAGATGAAGTAGTTTCTGAAGAGCTTAATGCTTATTTACTTGAATGTGTGAATGATGAATTAGAAGCAAATGACTATAAAAAATTAGCGAAATTGCCGAACTAGTAAGTATTACATACATTTTAAAATCGTTTTAAGGAACTCATTTTGTTTAGCTTATTTCACTCATGCAGATAAGCAAGCTGGGCAAGGTGAGTTCACTTCACTTCAATAGTAAGTTAAAAAATTACACTTTCACCAATGGAAATAATTTTATTGCTTGTTCAATCACTTCGACTTTTTGGCTTTTAGCCAAATAATTAGCATACACATCTCGTGTGTAAATCGGCGCATTTTCGATTAAAAACAATTTCCCTTTTTGAATATGTTCAAACGTTAATTGTCTTGGTAAATAGGCACTTCCTCCTGCATCAAGTATAAAATTTAACGCGATAATCGGTTGACTCATATGATGGCGAGCGGCAGGTGAATCTTGAAATTCTCGCATATATTGTGAATTAACAGATTCGCCATAATCAACTTTTATGAAATTATCTAAGTGATAGGCGTTATGTATATCTGCTTGCTCTGTAGACACCAAGTGCAATGGCACTGTGGTGACTTTTTCTGAAATTAAATCTTCAACAAATATTGGTTCAAATAAGAAAGCGACATCAATAACTCGGTTGAGTAGGGTTTTACGCAGTTCAAGCGGTGTGTAAGTATTGGTAAAAAGGCTGCAATCTTCCATATTGCGATGCACTTTTTTTAGCCAATCTTGCAAAACAATATCCCAAATGGCCATCATCGAGCCAATAACAAGCTGCATATTATTATTTTCTGCAATGGCAACATCTTGTTTGGCTTTTTGCCACATAAAAATTAATTCATTGGCATGTTTGATCAGTCGATGACCTTCTGGGGTCAATTTTAAATGTTTTTGGCTACGATCAAAAAGTAATACACCTAAATCATCTTCGAGTAATTTAATACGAGCACTTACCGCAGATTGCGTTATAAATAAGGCTTCGGAAGCAATTCTAAAATGTAAAGTTCGACTAACTTCTAAAAATGTTCTAAGTAACTCTGTTTTCATTATATGCTGCCTAATCAAATATTTTTATTAAACGTGCCAAAATAATTAATTTTATTATAAGTTTATCTTGTCCTATAATTTAACATGTTTAGAGTCGAAATATATACACATTAAAATATATACATATTTAAAATATAAATGAAACAAAGAGGATATTATGAAAATTGCTATTTTGTCACGTAACTCAAACCTTTACTCCACACGCCGTTTAAAAGAAGCGGGCGAAGCTCGTGGACATGAAGTTGATGTCATCGACACATTGCATTGTTATATGGATATTACCAGTAGTCGCCCTACGGTTAGATATTACGGTAAAGAATTACCTATGTATGACGCTATTATTCCTCGCATCGGTGCTTCTGTAACATTTTATGGTACAGCGGTTGCTCGTCAGTTTGAAATGATGGGAACTTTTAACGTTAATGAATCTGTGGCTATTAGTCGTTCACGCGATAAATTGCGTTCATTACAATTGTTGTCAAGAAAAGGCATTGGTTTGCCGCGCACTGGTTTTGCAAGTAAACCAGATAAAATCAAAGATTTGATTAAAAATGTTGGTGGTGCACCATTAGTGGTTAAGTTACTTGAAGGTACGCAAGGTATCGGTGTGGTATTAGCTGATACAGCTAAAGCTGCTGAAAGTATTATCGAAGCGTTTATGGGTTTGAAAGCTAATATTTTAGTTCAAGAATACATTAAAGAAGCAGGCGGTGCAGATATTCGTTGTTTAGTTGTTGGCGGAAAAGTGGTTGCTGCAATGAAACGTCAAGGTGCTGAAGGGGAATTCCGTTCAAACTTACATCGCGGTGGTAGTGCAACGATTATTCGTTTATCAAAAGCTGAAAGAGAAACGGCTGTTAATGCCGCTAAAGCTATGGGTTTAAATGTTTGTGGTGTCGATTTATTACAATCACAAAATGGTCCTATGGTGATGGAAGTTAACTCTTCACCAGGTTTGGAAGGGATTGAAACGGCAACGAAGAAAGATGTTGCAGGAATGATCATCGAATTTATCGAAAAAAATCCGAAAAACAAAGCGAATAAAACGCGTGGACAAGGTTAGGTTAAAAGTATGAAAGCACTACGTATCGGTAATGTTGATATTTTACCGGGAACAGATTGTAAATTAGAAATCCCCGTTGCTAAATTGTATACCGATGCCGATGTCTCTTTACCTGTGCATATTGTTAGAGGGAAGAGAGACGGCCCGACAATATTTATCAGTGCAGCGGTACATGGTGATGAACTTAATGGTATTGAAATTATCAGACGGCTATTAAGTCATCCTAAGTTTAAAATCATTAGAGGTACTTTAATTGCTGTGCCTATGGTTAATGTTTATGGTGTTGTTAACCAAAGTCGTTACATGCCTGATAGACGTGACTTAAACAGATGTTTTCCTGGATCAGCAAAAGGTACTTTAGCAGGACGCGTAGCTCACATTTTCATTAATGAAATTGTGAAACATTGTGATTACGGTATTGATTTGCACACTGGCGCCATT
>DAINNQ010000431.1:0-2596 GCA_036735825.1 Alteromonadaceae bacterium
ATGCTAAAACGCGCGCAAAAGTTGGCATTAACGCACTATTACGTTCAGTTTCTGACGAATAAAAACCTGCTCGATAATTCATTAAATAACGTTAATAAAATTCATACTTTATTAGCGTTATTTTTTTGACGCTTAAAATTTCCCCTCAAATTTTTCTCTGAATTATTTCATCATTTTACGATTGTTATAAATTTTTTACTAAGTTAATTATTGTTTAATTTTAGATAGTTAAATGTAAATAAAGCGCTTTCGTAATTTTCTGTTTAGCTCTTGGCATAACGCTTGCGATACCGTCAATGTCTTGAATAATCGGTAGTAACAGCTATGAAGTTTTTAAACATATTTATCATCTTTTTATTAACGCTTACGAGTGCTTGTAGCAGCACTAAAACAGTAAAAATAGAAAAGAGACCTTTAGTTTCAGATCATTATTTAATGATGTCGTTATTAAACAGACCGATGACAGGTGATCAAAAACTTATGCTCGCATTTGCAAAACAACAAGCACTGTTTTACCAACAAAGTTCTCCTGTATTTGTTAATGCTGTCATGATCAAAGGTGATAAAGATGAGCATTCGATAAATGCGAATAACGGTATTTATTCCAGCCTAATTGCCCAAGATATTAATGCAATTCGGGTAAGTGGACCTTATTAATCACACTCAACTAACGGCCAAGACAACGTTTTAAAAACATGCTGCCAATGCTCATCAAATTCAGCCGAAATTGTTATACACTCTTTTGAAATAGGATGTTCAAACGTTAAAGATTTAGCAATGAGCATTAAGCGTTTGAAACCAAAATGCTGATAAAAAAATGGATTTTGCTTATTATCACCATAGTTAATATCACCAATGATCGGATGGCGTAAATGCGCTAAATGACGACGAAGTTGATGCCTTCTACCTGTTTCGGGTAACAATTTAACTAAGCTATAACGAACACTATCATAACGACCAAGAGCAATAGCTAAACTGGCAGTTTCTATCGTCTGAAAATGTGTTAGCGCTTGCTGAGGCTCCTTATCTTTACTGACAAACTTATCACCTAACTTATCTAATTTTTCTTTTAATGGATGATCCACACTGCCCTTTTCAACCATATGCCCTCGGGTTAGCGCGTAATAAGTTTTCTGTATTGTTTTATTCATAAACGCCTCCCCCATTAACCGAGCGACATTTTCAGATAAAGCAAATAATAAAACGCCTGACGTTGGACGATCTAAACGATGGACGGGATAGACATATTGCCCTATCTGATCTCTAACAAGTTGCAATGCAAAATAAATTTCGTTCTTATCCATATAACTTCTATGAACAAACAATCCTGCAGGTTTATCAACAGCAACTAAATGTTCATCTTGATAGAGAATCGTTAAAATCGGTTTTTCTGTGATAACCGCTGAACTATCATCGGGGTTACTTTGCAAATTTGTTGAGTCAATTTCAGAACGAGAAGTCAATTTATTCATAGTGGTTATTGGAGTTTGTAAGGCATTATCTCTATAATGCCGCCATTATTCGATAAATAATTTTTCCATGACGACAATATCTTCAATCTCAGAGCTACTTTCCTTATCAAATTGTCAGTATAGAGTGTTTGATCTTGGCAGAAAAATAGAAAAAATTTCTAAAGAAACCTTTGATAAAATTGAACAATGCCAAATTCCCCATCCGTTTCCCTTTCAAGGGCACGCGCATTTTGCTATTACTTTTTGGCAAAGTAACGCTGAGCATCCCTATATTTGGTTTATTAAATTAGCATTAGATGAAAGAGGTTTATTAAACCAAGGGACGAGAAATCATTTTATCTCAATAATTATTGAAGCCTTAGGTACAAATCTCTCTGTTGATCCGACAGAAAAACAAGAAGAATTACTCAAAAGTAATCCATACCTTTTTGAACCTTCGCAATATAAATTAGCTATGTTTAACAGTTTATTATCTGTGAGCCTCAAAAAAAATGCCAGTCAACATTATGATGTTTTTAGTCAGTATTTGTCTTCAGAAAACTTTGAAAACTGGCAACATATCGGCGTTCAAGGTATTACAGATTTTGCTGCGAGATTGTCTACCAAGGGTAATGACGAACGTTTAGCATCAGCATTTGAACATCTCCCTTTTGAAGTACTCAGCCCGCTTTGTGGTGCCTTAGAAAACTGTCAATTACCGTTAAATGTATTAACTAAAATTATTCATCAACTTGAACAATCGCCTAAACTTGATCCTCAAAATCAGCAAATGTTGTTAAGAAGTTTAGCGTCATCAACTGAACATCCTTTTGTTAAAGATTATTTTTCTAAACTATTGGCACAAGAAAGTTTAACGACTGATATCGTTATCACTATCGCAGGAAGATGTTGGCAAGTTATTGATGCTCAAACAAAAGCTATGCAGTTTTTAGAACACGTGATTAAATGTGATACCGACGGATTATTTCCAGCTATTTTTAAAGATTTAGTTTCTATTCCAACCCTTCGTCCTTTAATATTTCAATGTATGAGATCACAAGAACGTAGCGATAATTTAGCCAAAGCAATTGGTCTATTGTTTACTCCTCAGAGCTAATAAAACATTATGGAAAACATATATATAC
>DAINNQ010000432.1:0-2593 GCA_036735825.1 Alteromonadaceae bacterium
ATTAGGAATAACTCGGCCAACACTTTATTCTTTAATAGAAAAGTATTCATTAGCTATTAATACCGATTAATATTTATGGTGATAAATGTGTTTAATTAGCCGTTATCAATAACGGCTTTTTTATAGGTCAAACAATCGAATTAGCTGTGTGGGTGTGTATGTGTGAATAGATGGCGGTATTGTTGTGAAAATTACCTAATACAGTGAAGGAAACACCAATTATTGAGATTTTTCGATGTTTTCTTCTGCATAAAGTTTACTTTTATGCTTAAGTAACTTATCCACATAACGTGCCATTTTGATTTTTTGTTTAATGGAAGACTCTAATATTTCTTCAACATCACGTAAAACTTCTTTAATGTGTTCAACATTTTCTTTTGAATTAACAACAACTTGGTGGCTAGGTTCTGAATTTTTTAATTCTGATGAATTTAAAGAACCCGTCAATTCTATTTCCATTTCTTCGGCGACACTGATAATAACTTCAGAGTTAATGGTTTCAACTTCTTCTAGAAAACCAAATAACAATAAACGGTCAACAAATATATTTATTTTTCTAGGTACACCTAAGGTTTTTTCGTGGATCAATTCGAAAGCATTTTCAGAAAATAAATTATCTTTATTACATCCTGCTTGATTTAATCGATGAATAATATAGTTTTTGACTTCTTCTACGGTTAAAGGTTTAAGATGGGCAGAAGCAATAATTCGTTGTCTAAATTGCTCCATATTCGGCGCTTGAATAATAGGTTTTAATTCTTCTTGGCCAAGTAAAAAGCTCTGAATTAATGGCTTATTATCTAGTTGAAAATTAGATAACATTCTTAATTCTTCCACAGTCTCAGAAGGTAAATTTTGCGCCTCATCAACAATGAGTAAAGCACGTTTACCTTGTTTATTTAACGCGATGAGAAACTTTTCTATTGCGCTCAATAAATCGGCTTTACTATCGCCTTTTGCTTCAATCTTAAATTCAGAAACCACTAAGGCGAGTAATTCCTGAGGATCTAATTTCGTGGTCACAAGTTGGGCAGCAACAATGCTTTCATCACCTAATTGGCTTAATAAGTTGCGCGCAATAGTGGTTTTTCCTGTGCCTATCGGCCCAGTGATGACGATAAAGCCTTCACCTTGATCTAAGCCATATTGCAAGTAAGAAAGTGCACGCTGATGGTGATCTGAAGCAAAAAAGAAACGAGGATCAGGACTTAACTGAAATGGCTTTTCTTTAAAGCCATAGTAATCTTCATACATATTAGAAATCTTTTGTTATTTTGAAAGTCACACGACCTTCTTGATAGTTAAATTGCTGCTCAGTTGAACTTCTGTTGATATGGGCAAGATCAAAATCAAAGGTTAATGCGCTATTAAGTGATTTACTGTAGCCAATCGATAACTGGCGATATCTGTCATGTCGTTCGCTATCGGTATCTTTTTGTAATAAATCGTCGGTATATGAAGCTTTTAAATTAATATTAGAGCGCCCGCTTACCTTTCTTGATGCGGTAAAGTTAATAGCAGCACGGTTATCTTTAATTCTCGTTTCTAAATTATCTCTATTACTTGCATTAATATTTAAAGAAAAAGAGGACCTTGCTAGGGTTAAATCACTTTGCCAAGATAAGGTTTTATTTAATGATAAAACATCATCTTCTATTAATTCATAATCAGTTAAAGTGATCAGCTGATAATGATCGAAATTTATATCACTGTTATTTTGAGTATAACAATTTGCTAAATTCTCACTGTTTCCATCGGGGCACCAAAAACTACCTAAAGGAATAGGGTTGTAGTTATTACGAGTAAAACTTTGGACATCTTCTAAGTAACTAATGGTATTAGTTAATCGCTTATTTTGATGTGAAAAGTTTAATCCGTAACTGTCACCAAAGAAACGTTGTGAGTAATTTGCTTCTAATTGTGTTCTAACAGTTGGCTGCCATTGAATGCTGGCGTCGACATATTCATCTTGCTTTTTGCCGTCAATGTCTAATTTATTACCAATAGGTTTGTTATAAGATAAATCCAACATTAATCGAGGTGTTATCAACCATCGTATACCAAGTCCGTAGGAATTTGATTCTTTCGAGCTACCACTATTTACGTTGCCTGAGTTGTCTTCGTCATAGTAACGTAGGAATGGATTAAGTTTCCATGATGTAATAAAACCGAGTTTAACTTCTCCTTGATAAGCTCTAGCAGTTTGATGATTATCATTTTTTCTTTCTTGGTAATTAGCTTGAGTATCCCAAAATAATAACCTGGCAGCTCGACCATTCTTTGATGTAAAAGAAGCTAAGTAGCCATCTTGATTTCCGATATCGTCTTCAGATTCAGTAACGTTATAAGCTATTTGAGAACTTATTTGAAAGTTACTATTTGTGACATTAAAGGCTAATCCACCAGAATAGTTTTCAACTTGAACGGTATCAGCAGAAACAATATCGGCAAGTGCGTTTCTTGCTGAGTTCCTAGACTTGTTATCAATTACTGCACTACCAAAAAGTGAAAAACCTTGGTCGCCTAGCTTTAAACGAAAATCGCTATTGAGCGTATGGAAATCATCATCTAAATCATGATCATGACTATACAT
>DAINNQ010000433.1:0-2592 GCA_036735825.1 Alteromonadaceae bacterium
CAATACTTTAGAAAAATTTTTCCAGTTATCAGAAAAACTATGTTCCACGTGAAACATACCTAAATCAACAAACTTTCTACGCTCTTTAGGCCCCCCAAAGAATAATTTAAAACTTTCAGGAGTAACAATTTGTACTGCTATATTCTTGGCTAATTCAGATAGCTTATTTTGCTTACTACCGTTAACTTTTATTTTTACTTCACCTAGCCTATTTCTTTGTATACCTAATTGATAGTTTTCTTTAGTTTTTGCACTGATAATAAAATCGCTAAACTGACTATTTATCAAACTATCTGTATTACTGGTTCTAAATGATTTGCCATGACCTAAATAAAAAAGAGATTCTAATAAACTACTTTTACCACTACCGTTATCGCCAATAACAAAATTTAAATCATTGTGTAATTCTATTTTGGTGCTTTCTAAATTACGAAAGTTAGTAGAAAATAATTCAGTTACGCTCATTATAATCGCATAGGCATAACAACGTAGATTGCTTCACCAGAATTCTCACCTTCAATAACCACACTACTATTGGCATCTGCTAGCGTAAATTTAACGGTCGGGTCTTTAATTGCGTTAAGTACATCAAGTACATAGTTGACGTTAAATCCAATTTCTACATCTTCATAAGGAAACTCAATTTCAATAACTTCTTCAGCTTGCTCTTGTTCAGGGTTATTAGCGGTGATTTTTAATTCTGTACTGGAAAAATTTAATCTAACACCTTTGAATTTTTCATTAGATAAAATAGAAGCTCTAGAAAGTACCTGCTTAAGCTGATCTTTATCGGTATTAAGTACCTTGTCACCATTTCGAGGTAATACTCGACGATAATCAGGGAAACGCCCATCAACCAATTTACTGGTGAATGAGAATTCTTGATCAATAATTCTAATGTGATTTGACCCTAAAAATACTTGCACATCTTCTTCAACAGGATCGAGTAATCTGATTATTTCTAAAATACCTTTGCGGGGTACTATCACTTGCCTATTGGGTAATTCAAGCGAGTCAATCGACAACTTACATATAGCTAATCTGTGACCGTCTGTGGCAACTGAACGAATTTCTTTACCTTCTGTTTCAACGGACATGCCATTTAAATAGTAGCGAACATCTTGGTTTGCCATTGAGAAATGTGTGCTTTCAATCAGACGTAGCAATTCAGACTTACATAATTTAAATTCTACATCCCCTTTCCATTGTTCAATATTTGGAAAGTCTTCTGCAGGTAATGTCGATAATGAATATTTACTTCGTCCAGAAGAAATAGTGACTGAATCATTGTCAGATTCAAAAGTAATTAATGAACCATCAGGTAAACTTTTACAAATATCTAAAAGCTTTCTCGCAGGAATAGTTAATTTTCCATCACTTCCTTGATTATCTATTGTTGCATATGACACCATTTCAAGTTCTAGATCTGTTGCAGTTAAAGTTAGTGATTGCTCACTTACATCAAGCAAAATATTACCTAAAATAGGTAAAGTGCTTTTTCTTTCTACAGCCCCTGAAACAAGCAGCAATGGTTTTAATAACAACTCTCGATTTAATGAAAACTTCATTTTATACCTACTATTCTTATGCCTTATTATTAGGATGAAAGGGTTCTAGTTAAGTTAGAATAATCTTCTTTAATATCATGAGATTCTTCTCGTAAATCTTTTATTTTCCGACAAGCATGTAATACCGTTGTATGATCTTTACCACCGAAAGCATCACCAATTTCAGGTAAGCTATGATTGGTTAATTCTTTAGATAAAGCCATAGCAATTTGTCGAGGTCGAGCAACCGACCTATTTCTTCTTTTCGAAAGAAGATCAGCCACTTTTATTTTATAATATTCAGCCACTGTTTTTTGTATGTTATCGATAGTAACTAACTTATCCTGTAAGGCAAGTAAATCTCTTAAAGCTTCTTTAACAAAATCGATATTAATGGCTCTACCCGTAAAGTTAGCATTGGCGATCACACGATTAAGTGCACCTTCAAGCTCACGAACATTAGATCGTAAGCGTTTAGCAATGAAAAAAGCTACTTCATCAGCAAGATTAATATGACTTTCTTGAGCTTTACGTTTAAGAATAGCGACGCGAGTTTCTAATTCAGGTGGTTCAATAGCAATAGTCAGTCCCCAACCAAAACGCGACTTGAGACGATCTTCAACACCGTCAATCTCTTTAGGGTAACGATCACTGGTAAGAATAATTTGTTGATTACCTTCTAAAAGCGCATTAAAAGTATGAAAGAACTCTTCTTGCGTACGCTCTTTATTAGCAAAAAACTGAATATCATCAATTAATAATGCATCAACGCTACGATAATACTGCTTAAACTTTTCAATAGCGTTATTTTGCAGGGCGCGCACCATATCTTGCACAAATCTTTCAGAGTGCATATAAGCAATTTTCGCATTTGGCTTGTTCAATAATATGCCATTACCAACAGCATGCAATAAATGAGTTTTACCTAAGCCTGTGCCACCATAGATAAATAATGGATTATAAGCAGTGCCCGGATTATCAGCGACTTGAGAAGCGGCCGCACGAGCTAATTGATTTGATTTACCCTCAACAAAGTTGTCGAAAG
>DAINNQ010000434.1:0-2312 GCA_036735825.1 Alteromonadaceae bacterium
AAATTAAGCTTTGATGTTCAACATCATAAATTCTTCGTACTTTTAAGCTTTTAAATAAAATACTTTTTGACTCTTTAAAAACAATTTCGCCATTTTTCGATTTATCAATACTATGAATATCTTGCATAGTGATAGGGCCTGTTTGTCGACAAGCAATTGACATATCAGAGGGATCTGAAAAATCAAAATTACCTTCGACATGGCTAATATGACAAGTTACGCCTTGAATTTTAGGATCAACATTCGCAACAATCACCACATCTTTCGTTGTAAATAAGCCTAAACTCACTTTACCAACATCGTCAGAGCAACCTAAAACATTTAAAAATAACGTTGTTATGAGTGCACCCCGAAAATATTTATTCATTATGGAAAATCCCTAACTTTTTTTGACCATTAGAAGAACGACTAGCACGGTACATACCTTCACTGTTAAAAGGCATTGCAATGTTGCCCTTAGCGTCGATAGCGATCACTCCACCCGCACCGCCAGCTTTAACAAGCACGTCATTTACCACTGTATTTGCCGCTTCAACTAATGGAATATTTTGATATTGCATACGCGCGCAAATATCAGCAGCGACATGGTAACGAATAAAATATTCGCCATGCCCGGTTGCCGAAACCGCACAACTTTCATTATTAGCATAGGTACCAGCACCAATTATTGGGGCGTCACCTATTCTGCCAAAACGTTTTGCCGTCATACCTCCCGTTGATGTGCCAGCAGCTAAATTACCTTGCTTGTCTAAAGCAACTGCGCCAACCGTGCCAACTTTATAATCTAAATCCAGCGTTTGATGAGCGGCTTGAAAATCTTTTAATTCTTTTTCTTGCTCTATTAATTTTTTTTTGGCTTTAAGTAAAGACTGATAGCGTTTATCCGTATTAAAATAACTGTTTTCTACCAAGGCTAATCCTTGATTTTTAGCAAATAATTCCGCACCTTGTCCGCTAAGCATGACATGAACAGATTCTTCCATCACTTTTTCAGCTAATGCAATCGGGCTTTTCACCGTTTTTACTCCTGAAACAGCGCCAGCATTTAACGTTTTACCATTCATAATAGAAGCGTCTAATTCATGCTCACCATCAAAGGTATAAACAGCCCCTTTACCTGCATTAAATAACGGAGAATCTTCAAGAATTTGAATGGCTGCAATTATGGCTTGTTGACTCGACTTGCCTTGTTCTAAAAGATCATAACCTGCGTCAACCGCTTGTTTTAATGTGCTTTCATAGGATTCACGCATTTCAGTTGTCATTTTAGATTGACTGATCGCCCCTGCACCGCCATGTATTGCTATAGCAAAAGGTAACTCATCCGCAACAACATTTTTAGAGATTAACCCGCTCATTACACTAAATGCGATGACCGAAAAGAGGTAAGCCGACGTTTTCATAAAACTCCCTATGTCTATTTAGTCTATCTATATTTATCTATGCTCAACAATGTGCAAGAAAACATTTTGTATTGCAAGTACCTAACACGTAACTGAAACGAATATTGATAGACAAATGTCAGCAAATTGATACTCTAGTAAAATTCATCGTGGTCGTACCAGATGAATTAATGATATATAACATCGATTAAACCATGAACGTACCTTACTAACTAAAAGCGCTGAACATGAACTATAAAACCCTAACTTATAATGTCGTTGAGCAAATAGCTTACGTAGCTTTAAACCGACCAGATAAACATAACGCTGTTGATAAATCGATGTTTGATGATTTAAATGCCGTTACTCGCCAATTAAAGAAAGACTCGAGTCTTCGCGCAGTCATTGTTTCTGGCAATGGTGAAGATTTTTGCTCAGGCATTGATATTAAATCGTTGTTTGGCAACAAAAAAGATGCGTTAACTTTGTTATTTAAATGGCTTCCTTGGCGCGCAAACTTAGCGCAAAAAGTATCAACTGCTTGGCGAGATTTACCTATACCTGTGATATTTGCCCTTCATGGGCGCTGTTGGGGTGCAGGATTACAAATAGCGCTTGGTGCCGACTTTCGAATTGCCACGCCAGCCACGTCCATATCCATTATGGAAGCTCGTTGGGGCTTGATCCCCGATATGGGCGGAACACTCGCGTTAAGAGAAGTACTACGCTTAGATATTGCTAAAGAACTTGCCATGACAGCTAAAGTATTATCAGGTGAGCATGCGTTGCAATTAGGATTGATCACCCAAATTGCTGATGATCCGCTCGCACAAGCAAAAGTCATGGCAAAAGAGCTGTCGATTCAATCTCCTGATGCCGTTGCTGCTTGTAAAAAGCTTTACAATAAAAGTTGGTGGAGCAGTTCAGGTA
>DAINNQ010000434.1:2326-2562 GCA_036735825.1 Alteromonadaceae bacterium
CTCGTGAAACTTTTTATCAAATCAAAATTATTTTAGGAAAGAACTATCGCATCAAAGGTTACAATCAAACCCATGATAAATCAGAACATAAATCGTTTTTACCGCGAATGAAATGGTAGAAATAAACATGATTTAAAGTTAGAACGGGAAACGTTTAGTATTAGTATTAGTATTAGTATAAAATGGATAATGTCGCCTTGGCTGAAATTTATCAGCCAAGGCGTTTTGTTAGATGA
>DAINNQ010000435.1:0-2549 GCA_036735825.1 Alteromonadaceae bacterium
GCCCGCTTCAACTGCAGGCTGCTTAATTAATTCGTGACTGCCTGTTTGCATATCATATCGGTACACCTGAAAAGATGATTGATCTAATTTACGAGCGGTATAATAAATGACTTCATTAACGTCATTTAATACGATGTCTTGTATCTGAATTGATTGACAACTAAAAATGGCAGTTATGTTGGTTAACGTTTTAAATTGTTTGAGCTTAGCCTTATATATATTGCATTGATTGGCAAAATCAGCAGAAAAATACACATAAACCGCATCAGAGCTTTTGGTAGCCGTAATCAAGTGAGAAATTTCGTACTGTCTAATATCAATGTTTTTTACATAGTTCGTTTGTAAATCCTTTACCCATAATGAGCTTTTAGATTGGCTTAGCTTTTGATTTAAAAATAATATTTTATTACTGTTTGGGATTGCGCGTGGTGAAAATTCCACCCCTTCAGCCCTTGTTACTTCATAACTCATTAATGGGCCGCTACTGTTATTTTCGCTTCGAAAAATAGACATCGCTAGCGATATTACCAATAAGCTAACAAATGATACCGTCACTAAAGGCAGCAATCGTTTTGGTCGTTTACTTAATGAAGGGGATGTTACCTCTGATATTAAGTTTACTGGGCAAATGAGTCGATAACCTTGCTTAGACACCGTTTCCACGTACTTCACATTTTTGGGGTCATCACCTAATAGTTTCCTTAAATTGGCGATATGCTTATTAATGGTATTATCAGAAATAATTCTGCCAGACCATAAGTGATCAATTAAGTCATCTCGTGTCACAATTTGGTTGGGGTTATTGATGAAATATACCAGCAACTGGAACGTCTTTGGCTCAACATCCACCAGAATTTCGCCTCGATATACTTTTGAGTTCGTTATATCAATGTTAAAGTCACCAAGTTGAAACATATGGTCAATCAAGCCCTAAGTAGATAGTATCAATGTCATTTTGCCTTGTTTAATAACAAGTTTGTAGTTTTCCCCTTTAAAAAGTCAGTAAATTCACTCATTTTCACCTTTTATTCACCTTATTTTCATTACAATGAGCGCAGATGCATATATTCTTTTTTGCAAATTAAAGGAGGCAACTATGAAAAACATTATTCAAGTGGCAATGTTCATGTTTTCAACACTGATCTTTGACAATGTTTTCGCGTCAGAACAACACGATTTATTGAAGATAAAAAATACCGCGACTGATATTGTTGAACAATACAATAACCTTGGCTGGTTTAGCGGTTCAGTGCTCATTGCGAAAAACGGTAAAGTTTTTCACCGCCAGCACGTTGGCATGCAATCACAAGCATCAGGCGTAAAAAATACCGCTAACACGCGACACAATATTGGCTCAATCATGAAAGCGTTTACTGCCGTATTAGTGTTACAACAGGTACAATCAGGTCAATTAAAAACGACAGATACATTAGATCAATTCAATTTAGGTTTTACCAATCCTGACACAGCCAAAATCACCATCGAACACTTACTAACACATCGTTCAGGCTTACCTGATATATTCAATGCCCAGTATCGAGAAAACCCGTTAGCCTATGAAACAGTAACTCAACGATTACAGTTATTGCTCGATACCACTTTATTGTTTGAACCAGGGACACAAAAAAAGTATTCCAATTATGGCTACGTTGTTTTGGGCGCAATTTTAGAAAAAGTAACAGGGCAATCATTTGAAACATTGCTCAATGACAATATATTTGCACTGGCAAATTTAGCCAACTCAAGCTTCAAGCCAATGGCAAATCATCCTATGCAGTCTACTCGTTATACTTATTTGTATAACAATAGTTTAGAAGAAGTAGGGGTTACTGAGCATCCAGGGCCAGATGGCGGTATAGAATCAAGTGTCGATGATATTCATCGATTTGTTCGTGCACTATTCTATCGAGATGACTTGCTTAAACGTACATTTCCCAAAAATAAAAAGTTTTTCAAAATGGAGCAAGAAAATTGGCGTTCATACGGTGGTGGCAGTGGTGTAAGCGCCGCAGTAGAAGTTGATCTAAAAAATGGTTATGAAATAGTCGTTTTGGCTAATTCTGATAGTCTCGTTGCTGAATTCATTTCACAAAGGATATTATCGTTTATATCGACAGGTGAGTATTCTGACATTACTCCTAAAGCATCTAATTTTGCTTATCAATATTATCAATCTCAGCAACCTGAACCGTCTTTTTCATTTTTTGATCAAGCATACCAAAAAGCAGGGTATAACACTTTTATTGGTAGGACATTGAATCAACTCGCAATGCAGTTAATAAGTAAACAAAAATGGAATGAAGCTTTTGCTGCGCTAAATTACTTACAGCTTTTATATCCCAAAGCGCCACAAGTTTATGACAGCTTGGCTTATGCACATT
Source organism: Alteromonadaceae bacterium (assembly GCA_036735825.1). Classification (GTDB taxonomy): domain Bacteria; phylum Pseudomonadota; class Gammaproteobacteria; order Enterobacterales; family Alteromonadaceae; genus DAINNQ01. The sequence continues at coordinate 2,382 of DAINNQ010000435.1, forward strand.
ATAAAAAAGAAGAGTTCAAGCAAGCGAGGTTAACATTTAAAAAAGCTCAATCTTTATCGCCAAATTTTAAAAGTGATTACAGTTCGAGTGATTATCAAAAAAACTAAAATTATTTTAGCCCGCACAGTTTATTTTAGAATATAGAGAGCTAATGAGCGTAGCTCTCTT
>DAINNQ010000436.1:0-2545 GCA_036735825.1 Alteromonadaceae bacterium
ACCTAATATATATAGCAATTCTTCTGCAGTACCTGCGCCGCCAGGGAAAATAATGATACCATGAGAAATTCGTACAAAAGCTTCTAGCCTTTTTTCAATATCAGGCATGATCACAAGTTCAGTAACAATAGGATTAGGTGGCTCAGCAGCAATAATACTGGGTTCAGTTAAACCAATATAACGACCATTGCTGTGGCGTTGTTTCGCATGACCAATCGTTGCACCTTTCATTGGGCCTTTCATAGCACCAGGTCCACAACCTGTGCAGATGTTAAAACCGCGTAAACCTAATTGATAACCCACTTCTTTGGTATATTGGTATTCGACTTGGTTAATAGAATGCCCGCCCCAGCAAGTGACTAAGTTTGGTTCACTCTCAGGAATAATGACATTGGCATTACGTAAAATATCAAAGGTATTGTGAGTAATGCAGTCGCTTTCAACCGCATCTTTTTGATAACGAGTTTTAGTAAATAATATATCTCTTAAAACCGCTGATAAATGCTCTTGAATTCCTCGAATTATTTTACCATCAACAAAGGCATGCTCAGGTGGATTGTCTAGTGCAATTTTAACCCCACGCTCTCTGCGTAATACTTGAATTTGGAAGTCTTGAAATTGCTGATAAATTTGCTCGGCATCATCGGTATGACTACCTGCATTAAGAACCGCTAACGAGCAGTTACGGTACAATTTATATAATGGACTTGTCGCCGATTGTTGTAATTGCTCGACTTCTATTGGTGATAGAAGGTTCATTTTTCCAACGGGATTAAGCTGTATATGCATAACGACTCCTTGTGGGCGGAAAATGGGAAAGTAGGGTGATTATTCGCTATAAATAACTTGGTTTTTTCCTTGCTCTTTTGCTTGATACAATGCCGTGTCAGCGCGTTCAAAAGCGATATGAACGTTATCATCATGTTTTATATGGGTAAGCCCAATAGATAAGGTCATGCTGACTTTATTATTTTTAAACTTAAAGGGAAGCTTAGCTACAGCAAGCCTTAGAGTGTTTAGCTTATCAACTAACTCTTTTTTATTGATACCTGCGAAAATAAAAACAAACTCTTCACCACCGTAACGGGCGATAAAGCCTTCATCTTGAAGATGTTTTTTAAACGTATTGGCGATAACTTGCAGAGTTTTGTCACCTGCCGTATGGCCATATGTGTCATTGATCCTCTTAAAGTTGTCCAGGTCGGCAACAACGATGGCAAGTGGGGTTTGGTTGTGCTGACAGCGAACAATTTCTTTCGCAAAGTGCTCATCAAAAGCTGCGCGATTATAAAGTTTAGTTAAAGCATCTTGAAGACTTTTAGCTTGTTGCTCTTGAATACGCTTTTCAAACATTTTTCCTTGCTGTTCAAGTTTGTTCACTTTACTTTGCATATCAATGAGTTTTTTCTCTAATTCAGCTTGTTGAGTGTTTTCAAACGTTGTTTTTTCTTCTAGCGTTGCAGCAATAGCATGCAATTTTGCACTGATATCTACTTTAATATCAACAAGTGAATTGGCCTCATCTAACCCTTGAGCCATGTCTGTAATTTGATTTTGTAACTTATCATTAAGTTCTCTATATTTCACTCGACATTTATCTTGCGATAAAATCGTACTTTTTACAGCATTTTGTACTGTTGAAAGAGTATCACTTAATGTTGAAAGGAATACTTTTGCGGTATTGCGTTCTTGAATTAAATCGTGACTAATAACATCGAACGCCGCTAAAAAACTATTCAGAAGCTTATTGTTCGGCATATTGTCATTTAATTCAGATCTAATTTTTAAGATATCTGCTTTATATTGACGCGAGACATTAATTTTATGCAAAAACTCTGAGAATCTTTTGATCACAGCTTGATCGGCAACCGTTTCATTGGCCGTATTATCTGCAGGCGTATTTACAACAGGTGCTTTATCCAATAAACCAACAGAGTTATTGGCTATATTCTCTTTTTTTAATGCGGCTTGATAAAAAACCACCAGTTGACTCAGCAATGGGATGTATTGTGCCATTGTGTCTTTGCTGTTTTCGTTTTCTTTAATCAGCGTTCTTAATTGTCTTCTTAGATCGTCAGGTAAGCCTTTAACTTTTTGTAATGCACTTCCTGCATTATTAAATTCAGCTTGAAGCTGTCTAATATCTTGTTCATTTTTTGAAGAAAATTTTTGCAATTGCTGAGATGTTTCATTCACTAACTTTTCGATATCAGTGATTGATGCCGAACTGACAAATAAAGAGCGAAGTTTAGCAAGTTTATTATCAAGTGAAATATCAATCCCTTTGGCCACTTGGCTGAGCTTTATAATAAATTCACTGAGTATTGAAGATTGGTGTTTTAAATCATTTTCAACGGTTGTTCGAGCTGAAACCGCAGACTCAAGTTTACGTTTGAGGATTAATAATTCTTTATCGACAGCAGAGTTATTGCTCATGAATAACTAACATCCTTTTTATCATCGTTTTCATTTGTACGTTTATTTAATGTTGGTAGTTTTCAAAAGTAACAACAGATAATAATTATAGATAAACAACCGTATATTA
>DAINNQ010000437.1:0-2542 GCA_036735825.1 Alteromonadaceae bacterium
TTACTACATCTATCGTAAAAGGTAAGCCATTTGTTAAGTTTGATATTCATCCTGATATACATAATGTTAATAACTTAGTTGAGTGTAATGCTGCTATTAGTGATATTAGGAAAATAAAATCGTCAAATGGCAATTCAGAACAACGCTATGTTATTAAAACCCCTGTTATTTTAGGAGCAGATACATGGGAGATTGAGATCACGTTAACTGATCGTTCTGATATGAATTATTTAATGTTATTTGGACGAGAAGCTCTCGGTGACCAATTTCTAGTTGACCCATCGAAAGTTTTTGTCAATTCACTCACAGAAGCTAAAGAATAAATTCGATAAGCATTGTTATGATAATTGAAAAACTATTTGAATTATTAAATATTAATGTGATGACTATTGGCGGCCAGCCTATCACCGTTGGTGATATTGTCATTATTCCTACGGTGTTAATCATTGGATTTTGGTTAACAAAGCTCTTAGGTAAGTTTATTGCCAGCCGTTTGGCTAAACGTAATGTTGATCCGAATGTCATCCACATGCTTCAACGTTTGTTTTATGTGTTAGCTATTGTCATTCTAGCGATCACCACCTTAGATTTAATTAACGTTCCTATTACCGCTTTTGCCTTTTTATCCGGCGCTATAGCGATTGGTTTTGGTTTTGGCGCGCAAAATATCATTAATAATTTTATTAGTGGTTGGATATTAATGTGGGAAAAACCGATACGCATAGGCGATTTTCTAGAAGTGGAATCAGCAAAAGGTGTCGTGGAAGAAATTAACACCCGCTCAACAAGGATCAGACGAGTTGATGGCGTCCATTTACTGATACCAAACAGTAAGTTACTCGAGAATACTGTGGTTAATTGGACATTAGTCGATCGTCTTGTTCGTACATCGGTTAGCGTTGGAGTGGCATATGGTTCCAATGCTCAACAAGTGGCAGATTTGATCATGCAAGCGACCAAAGCGCAAAAAGAAGTGCTAAATGATCCTAAACCAGTGGTTTCTTTTGAAGATTTTGGTGATAACGCTTTAGTCTTTGAGGTCAACTTTTGGATCCACTCTACTGTAGAAGGTGGTTTACGTGTAGCGCGAAGTAATGTTCGTTTTGCTATCGATAAATTATTTACCGAACATAATATTGTTATTTCGTTCCCTCAACGCGATATTCATATTGATGGTTCACTCATTCTCAAAAGAGACGGTCACAAATAATGTGCCGATTTCTCGCGTACACTGGCCCTGCCACATTGATGGAAGAGTTAGTGTTTCGCGCAGAAAACTCATTAGTCAGTCAAAGTAAACAAGCAACCATGAGACTAGACCCGTTAAATGGGGATGGCTTTGGTATTGGTTGGTATCCTGAACATCAAGATAAAATTCCAGGAACCTTTGTTAGCATAGAGCCAGCTTGGAGCAATCGAAATTTAATTCAGCTGGCGGCTAAAATTAAAACCCAACATTTTTTTGCTCATGTCAGAGATGCGTCTCCGGGCATGCCAGTTTCGCAAAGTAATTGTCATCCTTTTCAATTTGGGCCTTATTTATGGATGCATAATGGTCGCTTAGAGCAATTTAATTTGTTCCGTCGAAATATTATGCGTGATCTTTCTGATGAGGCATTTGAATTTATCAAAGGAAATACGGACTCGGAATGCGCTTTTGCGATGTTTTTAGATGAAATAAACTTTGATCATCATGCCAGTGAACAATGCTTAATAGATGCTATGAAGACCACTATTGAAAAAATATCCTTCTACAAGCAAGCTGTAAATGCTCATAGTAATGCTTTAATTAACTTTGCTGTTACCAATGGTCAAACAAGCCTATTTACTCGTTTATCTACTAGGCATGATATCCAGCCAGCATCACTCTTTTATCAACAAAAAACGGATAGAATTATCGTATCATCTGAGCCGTTATGCGCTCCAAAAGACAGTTGGACAAAAGTAGATCGACATTCGTTAGTTATTGTTAATAACGCAAATGTGAAAATTGAAAGCCTTCAACATTTCGCCCAATAAATTATTTAATTCGCTGTGTCCACTTCCCCTAAACTGAAACAAAATATTTTATTTTGAATGCCCTAGGCTTTGACTGGTTGTAGCTGCTTTTGCTCAAACCACATTGCCATAAAATCAGCCGTGAGTTTTTGTTCAATTTCCATCGCGCGATCGGTCGGGCAAAAGATAGTAAAGAATATTTGAGTATCACCAATATTTGATGTTGCAACTTGTATATGCGGCTCAGGACCTGCAATGTTGATATCTAAGCGATTTTCGATTAGTTGATTGTAACGAACCGCCACATCTTTAAAATCGTCACAGTATACATTCGCTTTTTTCAGTAAAGCATCTAGAAAAATAAAAGGGTTAACGCTTTCATCACGAGTAATAGTGAAATGATGCATGGCGTAACGTTTTAAAAAATTTAAGTTTTTGATTGAAGAAGTAATAAGTTTACTGTTGGGTAAATATAATGTTTTACCTGTGTATTCATAAGTATCTATATCAACTTCTAACAGCGTTAATTTTACCCAGTCGGTAG
>DAINNQ010000438.1:0-2514 GCA_036735825.1 Alteromonadaceae bacterium
TTTAGGTTTTTATCTCAAAAATAAACGTTATTTAACTTTCATTCCTGGTTGAGCACCTTCTTCAGGATTCATGATCCACAGATCTTTACCACCAGGGCCTGCCGCTAAAACCATACCTTCAGACATACCAAAACGCATTTTTCTAGGCGCAAGGTTAGCAACCATCACGGTTAATTTACCGATCAAATCTTCAGGCTGATAAGCCGATTTAATACCTGCAAAAACTTGTCTAATTTCGCCGTTTTCTTTTGAGTCTAAAGCCAGCTCTAATCGAAGTAATTTGTCGGCACCTTCAACATGTTCCGCTTTAACAATTTTTGCGATACGTAAATCAATTTTGGCAAAATCGTCAAATTGAATTTCAGCAGCAATTGGGTCGACGCTTAATGGGTCTGCAAGGGCGGCTGAGTTATCAACTACTTTATCTTTTGTTTTCTCTTTGCTATTTTTTTTAGATTTTTTATCATCTTTTGTAGCGTCACCACCTAAGCTTTCTTTAGAGGCATCAGTCATAGCATTTATTTTATCCATTTCAACACGTTGCAATAACGCTTTAAACTTGTTGATTTTATGACCTGTCAGTAAGGTTTTATGACCTGCCCATAACAATTCGTCATTTAAGAATGCTTCTGTGCTTTCTGCTAATTTCGGAAGCACAGGTTTTAAATAGATCATTAATGTTCTGAATAAGTTAATTCCTAACGAACAAATATCTTGTACTTCTTGTTGTTTACTGTCGTCTTTCACCAGTTGCCATGGTTCTTTAACCGCAATGTATTCGTTAACTTTGTCTGCCAGTGCCATGATCTCACGCATCGCTTTACCAAATTCACGGTTTTCATATAAATCCGCTAATCTATCACCTGCACTGGTTACTTCATCCGCTAATGCTTGATCGGCAATGGTGGTTGAGAGCATACCGTCAAAGCGTTTACTGATAAAACTGGCACAACGAGAAGCAATATTGACCACTTTACCCACTAAATCAGAATTAACACGCTGAGCAAAATCTTCAAGATTTAAATCTAAATCATCAATACGATTAGTTAATTTCGCTGCATAATAGTAGCGTAAGTACTCAGGATTTAGATGATCTAAATAGGTTCTTCCTTTGATGAAGGTGCCTTTAGATTTTGACATTTTCGCACCATTTACGGTGACAAAACCATGGGCAAAAACTGAGGTTGGTTTACGATAGCCTGAGCCTTCTAGCATTGCTGGCCAAAATAAACTGTGGAAGTAAATAATGTCTTTACCAATGAAATGATAAAGCTCCGCATCAGAGTTTTCTTGCCAGTAACTATCGAAATCGATATTTTGCTTATCACAAAGGTTTTTGAAGCTGCCCATGTAACCAATAGGTGCATCTAACCAAACATAGAAAAATTTGCCTGGCGCATTAGGGATCTCAAAACCAAAGTAGGGTGCATCACGGCTGATGTCCCATTGTTGCAAGCCTGATTCAAACCATTCATTAAGCTTGTTAGCCATTTCTTCTTGTAATGAACCACCGGTTGTCCAATCTTTGAGCATTTGTTCAAAAGCAGGTAAATCAAAGAAGTAATGCTCTGAGTCTTTAAGCACTGGTGTAGCGCCAGAAACAACCGATCTAGGGTTGATTACTTCTGTTGGAGAATAAGTTGCACCGCAGTTATCACAGCTATCACCATTTTCATCTTCACTTTTACACTTTGGACAAGTGCCTTTGACAAAACGATCGGGTAAGAACATGCCTTTTTCAGGATCGTATAATTGCGAGATGGTGCGCGTTTTTATATGACCATTGGCATGGAGCTTGTTATATATCTCTTCAGCGAAGGCTTTGTTTTCTTCACTGTGTGTTGAATGATAGTTATCAAAACTGATATAAAAATCGTTAAAATCTGCCATGTGCTCGTTACGCACACCTGCGATCATCGCTTCAGGGGTAACGCCTAATTCTTGAGCTTTTAGCATAATTGGCGTGCCGTGAGCGTCATCAGCACAAACGAAATAGGTTTCATGCCCGCGCATTCGTTGAAAACGCACCCAAATATCTGTTTGAATATGCTCAAGTAAATGGCCTAAATGAATTGAGCCATTGGCGTATGGTAGGGCACAAGTAACAAGAATTTTGCGTTTATTTGATGTTTGCTTTGATGGTTGCATATAGGTCTTCAACAATGAAAAAAATGTTTATTTAAACTTTACTAATTTAAGGTGGTAATTGCCGAACGAATGGTACAGAATTTATCATCATTTTTCATTAATAATTATCGACATTTATCATCTAATGTCATGATGTAACGATAAATCATGTTTTCTAAAATATTTTCCAATAAATCTTTGCCTGATGAACAACGTCAAATCATTGAAAGTTTTTATCAAACGTACACAAGTGACATATTTCCCAATGGTATGGCGGTAGTTTGCCAGCTTGTTGATATCTCTTTTGTGGATAAAAATATTCATTTTACGTTAAAAATGCCTTTTGCTTGTGATGACGAATTAGCAAATTTTTCGGATGAATTACTT
>DAINNQ010000439.1:0-2508 GCA_036735825.1 Alteromonadaceae bacterium
TATATTAGTCGTGATGATTTCCAACCTAATTTATATTTATTTGACTTAACGAGTGGTGAAGAGCGAAAAATATACTCTGGGCTTGATCGTGACATGCAAGAAACATGGGCCATTCACGGCGTTTACCCGAACATGGCATGGTTACCAAACAGCCAAGGCATGGTCTTCTGGTCAGGTGGAAACATTAACAAGCTAGATATTTCATCAGGAAAAAGCAGCGTTATTCCTTTTCAAGTGAGCACAGAGAAAAAAATCCAAACGGCATTACGTTTTCAGCAAAATATTGAGCAAGACGTGTTTGATGTCAAAATGCTGCGTGATGTTGAAATATCGCCTAATGGCAAACAAGTTGTATTTGAGTCGCAAGGGCACATTTATGTGCAAGGAATTGCTGACGGCAAAGCGATTGGTCAAGCAAAGCGTTTAACCTCGCAAAAAGATCATTTCGAACTTAATCCCAGTTTTTCTCGTGACGGCAAAAAAATTGTTTATGCGACATGGAACGATAAAAAACTCGGTTCTTTGCAAGTGGTATCAGCCCGAGGAGGAAAAGGAAAAGTTATCACTGAGCAACCAGGTAAGTACATTGAACCAAGCTTCTCGCCAGATGGGAAAACCGTGGTTTATCGTAAAATTGCTGGCGGTTACATTACCGATCCTAAATGGGGTTTAAATCCAGGAATATATACTGTTTCAGCTAAAGGTGGTGATGCTAGCTTAATTACTGAATCAGGCGTCTCACCACATTTTGGTGCAACAAATGACAAAATTTATGTTATTCGACAAGATGAAAATACCCAGCTAGTGCGCGTTAATTTAGACGACAAAAAAGAGCAAGCCTTGTATCAAGGAAAATTTGCCACCGAATACCGAGTTGCACCCAATAGCGAATATTTAGCTTTTGCCGAGCGCTTTAAAGTATTTGTTACCCCGTTTATTGAACGTGGTGACGTTATCGATACGGGGCCAAAAGCGAATAATTTACCTGTTGCTCAACTTTCTGAACGCGCGGGTGAAGGCATCAGTTGGAACGGAAATTCAGATCAATTGTATTGGAGTTTAGGTGCCGATTTATTCCAAGCTCCGATTGATAATTTATTTGCTTTAACATTCAATGAAAAAAAAGTGGATGAACAAGAAGCATCACCAGAGTCAAAAGTAACTGAAACAAAAGTATCCGAAGCAAAAGCACAAGCAAAAGAAAAAGAAAGCTCAACAATAAAAACGAATTTATCTTTCAAGCAAAAAGTCGATAAACCTTCAGGCTCAATTGCGTTTGTTGGCGGTAAAATACTGACAATGGAAGGCGATAGTATTATTGAAAATGGCGTGGTCATTGTTCAAGGTAACAAAATTGTTGCTTTGGGCGAGCAAGGCAAAATTGATTTGCCAGATGGCGTAAAAGTTATTGATATTACTGGTAAGTCAATCATGCCAGGAATTGTTGATGCACACGCGCATGGCCCACAAGGAAGTGAAGAAATTATTCCACAGAAAAACTGGAAAAATTACGCGGGCTTGGCATTAGGTGTGACCACTATTCATGATCCGTCAAATGACACCACCGAATTTTTTGCCGCCAGTGAAATGCAAAAAGCAGGAAAAATTATCGCGCCACGTTTGTTTTCTACGGGCACTATTTTATATGGCGCAACGGTGGCAGGCTATACCGCCCATGTTGATAACCTCGATGATGCAAAATTTCATATTGAGCGCTTACAAAAAGTGGGGGCGTTTACCGTAAAAAGCTATAACCAGCCACGTCGTAATCAACGCCAACAATTTATTCAAGCTGCGCGTGAAGCGAATATGATGGTAGTGCCAGAGGGTGGCTCATTATTACAGCATAATTTAACTATGGTGGTTGATGGACACACGACGTTAGAACATTCTATTTCAACCGCTAAAATATATGACGATATTAAGCAGCTTTGGTCACAATCTGACATGGCATACACACCGACCATGGGCGTTGCCTTTGGTGGTATTGCTGGCGAAAACTATTGGTATGATACCACTGACGTATGGAAACACCCGCGTTTAAGCCAATATGTGCCAAGTGAGTTTTTAGACCCGCGTGCGATGCGTCGTCCGAAAGCGCCACACAATCATTACAATCACATTAATGTTGCTACTGTAGCGACAGAATTACAAAAGCTAGGCGTGTTGATCAATTCAGGTGGTCACGGACAACGTGAAGGATTAGCGATGCATTGGGAAATGTGGATGATGGCGCAAGGTGGTATGACGCCTCTACAAGCATTAAAAACGGCAACGATTAATCCAGCAAAAACACTAGGTTTAGACAGTCAAATTGGGTCAATAAAAGTTGGTAAATTAGCAGATATGATAGTGATAGATGGAGATGTCGCCGCAGATATTCGTTTATCAGACAAAGTAGTTTATACCGTGATAAATGGCCGTTTATATGACGCAGAAACCATGAATGAAATCGGTAATTACGATAACAAACGTCAAGCGTTTTATTTTGAGGAATAAATACTTTAT
>DAINNQ010000440.1:0-2492 GCA_036735825.1 Alteromonadaceae bacterium
AAAAAATAACAAGCTATCACTTGAAGATCACATTGCCCATTTGCAACAAAGCATTCAAACAGCCCAACAACAACATGCTGACATTGCTGATCAAAAGCACCAAATGGCGCTTTTGGTTGAAAAAAGTAATCATCAATTACATCTGCATCAGCAAAACATTGTTAGGTTTCAAGAAAGTATCGAACAATTAACCACTCAACTGCGCCATTACAATCAGCAATTTACGAATAATAGTCAACCACTTAATGACGATCAGCAACAGTTGCAACTATGGTTACAGCAAATGAGTGACATTGACCAACATCTACAAGATAAAAGAGCGCATTTAGCTGACGATCAAATCACCATTAAAACTACTGAACAAAAACAGCGTCAGTTGGTCGAAAACATTGAACAATTAAGAGCGCAGCTCAATCAATTGCAACTTGACGGAGAAAGTAGTCGAATAAAATCCCAAAACGCACTTGAGCAATTAAATGAATTAGGTAAAGATGTGAAATCAGTTGAGCAAAATTTACCTGAGAATGCACGAGAATCTCAGTGGCAAGCACAGCTGATCAAATTGGGTCGAGACTTGTCAGTATTAGGAGCGATTAATTTAGCAGCAATTGATGAGTTTGAATCGCAATTAACGCGAAAAAACTATCTTGATCAACAAGATCAAGATTTAAATCTTGCGATTTCAACGTTAGAATCAGCGATAGAAAAAATAGATAAAGAAAGTCGGCAGAAATTTAAAGCCACCTTTGATAAAGTAAATGAAGATCTACAACGTCTGTTTCCAAAAGTGTTTGGCGGAGGCCAAGCGTATTTAACACTTACGGGCGATGACTTGTTAGACACAGGTATTACAATAATGGCGAGGCCGCCGGGTAAAAAAAATAGTACCATTCATTTATTATCAGGTGGAGAAAAAGCCCTAACGGCTTTATCATTGGTTTTTGCGATTTTTCGATTAAACCCAGCACCATTTTGTATGTTAGATGAAGTGGATGCGCCGCTCGATGATGCCAATGTGGGTAGGTTTTGTAATTTAGTACGCGAAATGTCGCAAACCGTACAATTTATTTATATTAGTCATAATAAAATAGCGATGGAAATGGCAACTCACTTAACAGGTGTTACTATGGTTGAAGCAGGGGTTTCAAGACTAGTAGCAGTTGATATTGATGAAGCTGTAGCTATGGCAGATGTATCATAAAATAGGCTAGGTAATGGAAGATAATTTCAGAAACGCATTAATTATTATCAGTGCTATTGTAATAGCAGCCATATTTGTTCATGGTTTTTGGACAATAAGAAAAAATAAAAATCCTTATAAGCTCAAAGCGAAAAATGAAAAAGTGACCATTGAAGAACGTGGCTTTGATGGTTCAGGTTTTGATCAAGACGGCGTAAGCCGTGTTCGTGTTGTAGGTTTAAATACATTAAACGACAATGAAATTCCTTCTCAAGCTGCGCCAGCTCCCACATTTGATGAAGAGCCTCTGCCGATTGACCTTGAAAAACCAAGTGCTGAACAGCCTGGGTTAGAACCTGTGTTAGGTGATTTGTCTGACATTGGTGAGCAACCGCCAAAATCGAGTCCTCCGCATCCTGCACAAACAAGTGATGTTGACCCTAAAACGAGCTCAGAACGCCAAGATACAAATGAAATCGATGAAGACGCATTAACGGGAAATTTAGCTGAGCAAAACGAAAGTAAACAGCAAGATAAAAATAAACCTGTTTACCAAGAACCCGTTGAAAAACCGAAGCCGATTCGTAAAAAGGTCCTTGCTAAAGCATCAACCAGCAAAATTAAACGCAACCAAATGGAAATGAATTTTGGCGAAGAAATAAACACAGACGATATTCCGTCGATGTCTGCTAAAGATGATGAGCCAGTGGTTCAAAAGCCCGAAGTTGACCCTGAAGTGATTGTCGTTTCTGTTGTTATGCCTGAAGGACAAGTGATTTCTGGTGCTGCTTTATTACCGACTTTATTGACACTTGGTTTGCGTTTTGGCGATATGGATATTTTTCATCGTCATCAAGATAATGCCGGCAATGGCAAAGTGACTTTTAGTTTAGCGAATATGCTAAATCCTGGTACGTTTGATCTCGATGAAATTGAAAGCTTTACCACTCAAGGGCTGACCTTGTTTATGACATTGCCAAATGCAGGCGACCCTTTTGAAGTGTTCGAACATCTGATGAAAGCGGCCAAACAGTTATCGGCAGAATTTCATGGTCAATTACTCGACGATAAACGAAGCGTCATGACCAAACAAACTGAGCAACATTATATGGGGAAAATACGAGAGTTTGAACGAAAAAATCGTATAGCCTCTGCCTAATTAATTTCAATTTAAGCCTCATTCTTGAGGCTTAATACTTTATAAAATAACGAATATGACAACTGAAGAATTTTCTGCAAAACTGAGCGTCAATCAACATCGTCTTGATGAACTTCACCAATTACTCAACACTTATAACCATCAATATTACGT
>DAINNQ010000441.1:0-2473 GCA_036735825.1 Alteromonadaceae bacterium
AAACAAGCATCATTTTGCATTAATAGCAGCTAGAGAAGCGCTAACCTCTATTCCGCGTCCGAATGTTTTACTTTGTATGAGCGATCTTATTGCTTTAGCTGCAATAAAAGAAATTAATTCAATGGGCCTTCAAATACCAGAAGATATAAGAGTGGTTGGTTTTGATGGTATTGATGAGGCTTTGCGTTCTACTCCTTCTATAACAACGGTGCATCAAAATAATGTGAAAAAAGGGATGAAAGCGGCAGAGCTTTTCATTGAAAGAGCAACAGACTCAGTAATGATACCCTACCATATAGAGCATGGTGGGAGCTGCTAAATTCATACAGTACATTTTTAGTCAAAGTTTAACTATTCAACAACGACTTTGTCGCTTAAATTATTGTTTACTTCTATCTCAAATTGGGGGCTAAACCGCCATAGGAAAGAGCATAAATACCTATCTTTTATAGTAGTCAATTTTTACAAAAGATAAAATAGTATAAGTAATTTGAAAATGTGTGAAACAGCGATGTTTCATTATAATTCAATGAGTTAACCATAATGCTTGATGCCTAGGGGTATAAAGTGGGGTGTCACTACCTTATCCCACCCTATTAATTCAATAAAAACAATTAGATATCTATCATATGGGCGGCATGATGTAGTAAATTTCAGCCTAAATTTCTTATATATAAAGCCATAACATATTGATGTTATGGCTTTTTTATTTCCGTTGTTTCATGAAGCTTCATATTTTTAGTGGTATAAAGTGGGGTACGAAAAACACCTCCCATATGATTATTACTTCAAAAACAAAATGATAAGTTATCAATGGGATGCATAGCATGGATTCTAGTTGTTTTAATTACCTAATAAATTGAAACTATAATATCAATTTTCGCTTTTAAATTTTGATACTAAACAAGTTACCAAACTTGAATTATGTGCATATCATGCGCATAATGTGATTAATGAATGGTTGGAGTGCTAATGATGAATATTACGTTAGGTAAAGAGTTTGAAAGAAGGATCACAGAGAAAGTAGCGGATGGTTTATATACCTCAGCCAGTGAAGTGATCCGTGATGGTTTGAGGCTATTGTTTGAAAAAGACGTTGCTAAAAATCAACAACTTGAAATATTACGAGAAGAAGTCGCTAAAGGATTCGAACAGCTAGCTGCTGGCGAATCGTCAAAGCACAGTGTAATGGAAATATTTGAACAAGCTTCTCTATCAGTCGCTAGCAAGTCAGCGAGCGATAATACCAATGCCTAGCTATAGGTTATCTCCTTTAGCTGAAGCCGATTTATTCAAAATAATTTCATCAACTATTGAATCTTGGGGAAGTACACAGGCAAAGGTGTATGCTCAAACTATAGATGCAGCCTTATTGAAGTTAGCTCAATACCCTGACTTCGGCAGGGAAAGAAATGATGTTTATAATGGCGCTAAAAGTTTCCCTGTAGAAAAACATATTGTGTTCTACCAAGTTAGTGATGACGGTATTGATGTTGCTCGTATTCTTCACCAGCGCATGGATCCATCAAGACATTTCTAGCCGTATTTGGTAAGCTTTATCAAGGTAAATTATAGTCATGCCTGAAAGCCATCTTAACAAACTTGCCCAAATAGATGCTCGTCTTCAATTATTAAATGAAGAGCGGCTTGCTTTGCTTAACGATCGTCAAACTTTAATAACTGAACATGAAGCTGAATTAGCTCAAAACTTCAATCTACACGCCTCTCCTAAATCTAAAATTGAACTTTTTCTATCTTATTTTAAGGGACGCAATGATATTTACCCATTTAGATGGGAATCAAAAAACGGTCGAAGTGGCTATTCACCTGCTTGCTGGAATGAATGGCAGCCAAAAATTTGCAACAAGCCAAAAATTAGCTGCACTGAATGTAATAACCAGAACTTTAAAGTACCTGACAATCAAGCCGTTTATGGACATTTGAAAGGTATTCAAACCATCGGCATATATCCGTTATTAAATGATAATTCAACGTTTATTCTTGCTGCTGACTTTGATAAAGATGATTGGTTTAAAGCTGTTGTCGCATTTTCATTGACGTGTGACTCGTTGAGTATTCCTCATTTACTCGAACGCTCCAGAAGCGGTAATGGTGGACATGTTTGGATCTTTTTCTCGCAAGCAGTAGCTGCTAGCGATGCTCGGAGATTAGGCAATGCTTTACTTCGTAAGACAATGGAACGCTATTCGTCACTTTCATTTGATTGCTTTGATCGATTATTCCCTAATCAAGATATTATGCCAGAGGGTGGTTTTGGTAACTTGATTGCTTTACCACTTCAGTTTGAGCCGAGAAAATATAACAATAGCGTTTTCATAAACAATGAAGGCGTTCCATATAAAGATCAGTGGTCAATATTGGCAGCTACTCGAAAAGTGACTAAACCGCAGCTTCAATCAACGCTTACTCAGTTAAATACTTATATTGAAATAGCGCCAGATGATATTGAAAA
>DAINNQ010000442.1:0-2470 GCA_036735825.1 Alteromonadaceae bacterium
TTGACTCTGTATCGCAATTTACCACGACAAGACGAAACGCCCCTTCAATACAGCTCACTAACTTCCATGTTTCTGCATCACCATGAATGCCACGTAAAACATGCTGGCGTGACATCGAAAAGTCGTCTTGAACAAAATCAATATCAATACCATGCTGATGGTAAAGTTCTCGATTGTAAGACTCTAAATAGTTACCGCGAAAATCTTCAAATCGTTCAAGTTCGATAATTTTTACATTCGGCAAGGCCGTTTCTATGACTTTCATGATTGATTCTCTTCAGCAAAGTAGTTTTTCTTGTTTAGGTATTCTTCTCTATTTTGAAGAAACCACTCCCAGGTTTCCTTTAAACCCTGCACTAAACTGGTCTCGTGTTTATAGCCAACCAATTGTTCCGCTAACGAAACATCCATGACACGCTTAGGAAAACCACTCGGTTTTGATACATCAAATTTATAGTTGAAATCGATAAAGCTGTTGAGCGCTTCCACTAATTCTTTAATGGTATAGCCTTTACCACTGCCTAAATTTATAAACGGATGATCACCTGTTCCTTTGATTAACGTTTGAATAATGCCAACGGCAACATCTCGACTATAGGCAAAATCTCTAACCGCACTGCCATCACCCCAAATATTGACTGGATCTTCTTTATTGGCGATGCGATGCATAAGCGTAGGGATCACCATAGCATTTTTTGGGTCAAAATTATCCCCCGGCCCATAGACATTACATGGTCGAACAACTGAATAATGTGTTAATCCATATTGCGCTCGATATGCTTGAATTTGTAATTCAGCCATACGCTTAGCCCATCCTGGATAAGTATCCATAGGCTCACCTTCAAATGCCTGACTTTCCTTAAAAATTTCAGCACTTGAGTAAGCCCCTATCGAGCTGGTATACACCAACTTTTCAATATTATTACGACGAGCACTTTCCAAAACGTTGGTGTTAAACATTAATAGCGGAACAAAAAAACTGGCGGGGTACTGTTGAGTGACTTGAATAGACCCTTTAATACCGGCAAGGTGAAATACGTAATCGATGTCTTGCATTAACTCCATACAAGCAGCGAGATCAGTTAAATCGCAAACCACATGCGTCGCTCGTTCATCAACAATCAATTTATCCAAGGAAACAACAGTAACGTCAGCGCCAGCATTACATAATAAAGCGACGACTTGTCGGCCAATCAAACCTGTACCACCTGTTACTAAACACTTTTTTTCTTTTAAAGCTTTGAATTCATTCATATCACTTTCCAAATATTAAAAAACAGGTGATTCTCCGCCATCAACAAGTATGGAAGCCCCATTAACTAAGCTGGCTTTAGTTGAACATAAAAATGTTACTACATCAGCCACTTCTTCAGGAGTACCCATCCGGCCTAATGGAAAATCTTGTTCTAATTTGCGTGAAAATTGTTCAGGATTTTTTAATTGTTCATCTTCCCAGCCTGTATTTGGAATCATAATACAACCAGGAGCAACCGTATTAAAAGTAATGCCTGACCTCACAAAATCTCTATTGCCTGAGAGGTTTTTCATTAAAGTCATTTGGGCAGTTTTAGCCATATTAAACCAAGGTCTCCCCCCCCCCATAGCACTAAATATAGATGTAATACTAATGACACGACCCCAAGCATTTTTTTTCATATAAGGAATTGCGCCACAAGTAAAAAAAACTGAGGCGCCTGCGTTTTTATCATAAACTTCTTGCCATGTTTGAAAATCTGTAGAGATAATATCCTCATTTCCCCAGCGACCTCCACCACCGACGTTATTGATTAAAATATCAAGTTTTCCCCAGTTTTCTGCAACGCCATCCATAACAGTTTGCATTGAGTTTTCTTCAAGAACATCACAAACCACGCCAAAATGTTGACCAGGAAATTCTTTTAACATCAACAGTGTTTCATTGATACGCGCTTGTGTACGAGAACAAATCGCAATATGGCAACCTTCTTTTGCTAAAGAAAGTCCTATAGCACGGCCAATACCGTGACTTCCTCCTGTAACTAGCGCATATTTTCCTTTTAAACCAAGATCCATCTTATAATGGTCTCCATACTATAGTGTTATATCCTTCCATAAATAGTGAACCAAAATATAATCGCTGAACTTTTATTAATTCAATTACGCCTTCATTATGTAACTGTTGTAATTTGGGTAAAAATCCGGAGGTATACCCTCTTTTACCTTGAAATTTAATCGCTAAAAAATCAGAAAGGTTATTGGGATCATAAAGCTCAATAGTAGGTTCGGTATGAACAATTATTTTTGGTTTTTGGGATAATAAATAGTTAATCATCTTATCAGTTTGGCTGGCTAATTGCTCCAAAGAACCAAATGTAAAAACACCTGAGTTATCTTTAATTTCATAACTTAAATTAGGATTAATCATATCAAAAAGCTCACCCGATAAAGGTAAGTTTTTTGCTTTAGCTATGGTGTTAACTAAGTTAACAGA
>DAINNQ010000443.1:0-2469 GCA_036735825.1 Alteromonadaceae bacterium
GGCAAGGTTTGGCTCAAACCGTAGTCAATTCCGGCACAGTAGCACGCACAGTGAGAGTTATAGCGAAAGTTGATAATTCAGACCCTGTTATTCAAACACAATCAAGTGAATTAAAAATTTCAACAGGTATCCCTGATCAAGACAGTATGTCGATATCTGCTGACATATTAAATCCTGAAGGTTGGGACATCGATGGCACAGAAGTGTTAATAACCGCGAGATTAGCGGATGCCTTTAATAACCCGCCACCACCAACAGCTGTTTATTTTACTACTGAAGGTGGTTCAATAGAAAACCTAGATGCGTCATGTATTACCTCTGATGATGGTTCTTGTACTGTTACTTGGCGAAGCCAAAACCCTAAACCAGAAGGGCATGTTTTAGGCGACTTTAATAACCCAACACATGTGCCAGAAGTTATTAACACTATGGGCCAAAAATATGGTGGTCGCGTGACTATTTTAGCTACTACTATTGGTGAAGAATCGTTTCCAGACCTAAATGGCAATGGGCGTTTTGATGAATGTGAAATGCCAGCGTTTACTGGCGGTGTAGGTAAACCATGTAATCCTGATGGAAGTTTCGATTTGTCTGGTGATGATATCGTTTATTCGGGCAATGACGTTGGCGGCAATCCTTATGATTTACCTGAAGCGTTCGTAGATTATAACGAAGACGGTGTCTTTAACCCGAGTGAAACTGGTGGTGAGTTAGGCGGTGAACTTGAAGAGCCTGTCGATTTTAATAAAAATGGTATTTACGATGTAAAAGATGGTAAATACAATGGCGTTTTATGTGCCATTCCTGCACATGATGGTTGCTCTGATGTTACCTCTATTGATGTACGTGGCACTATTACTTTAGTGATGTCAGGTAGCACAGCAAATTTTGTGACGACACAGCCGGCAAATGGCGCCGATATTGTTATTTTTGGTGAAGGTACAGCCAATGCGTCAGTAATTATTAGTGATTTACATAATCAGCCAATGCCAGCGGGCAGTGTTGTTGAGTTTTCTGTTGCAGGCTCAGGTAGTATTGTCAGTAACTCATCGTTTAATTGGTTAAACCATAATAGAAATGGTGGCAGTGGCTATTCAGTTACCGTGAAGGGTGAGAAGGAAGACCTACCAAAATCGGGGACATTATGGGTTAGTGTAACTACGCCAAGTGGCGCAGAAACATCATACCCTGTGGCGAATATAATTATTCAGTAATTAATATCAATCACATTGAAGACATGAAAAAGCCGCGTTCACGCGGCTTTTTGTTTTTCTCATCAAACGTTTTAGTTTTTTTAGTTTTTAGCCATCTGCTCAATTAAAAAAGCGGAGATCTCAGCGCCTACTTTTAATGTCGTTTCAGAGCTGATAGCGCCGCGGCCTGAGCTGTCTGTAAATGGGGCTATCTCCATCATATCGGCTCCGGTTATTGGGTATTTAGCGGCTAAAGCTTGTAAAATATCCATAGCATCTGTTGGTGTTAACCCATCAGGTTCAGGTGTGCCTGTTGCTGATGCAAATGCATCATCAAGCGCATCAATATCAAAGCTTACATAAAGTTCATCAATCGCTTGTTCTTTTAATTGTGCCAGAATACTTTCTATAACTGGCGCTACGCCATGTTCTTTAATTTCATGAGCCCAATGTTGTTTTACGCCAAAAGTACTCTCCCAATGCTCTTTAGGCTTGCCACTTGAACGTATACCGATTTGAATCAAATGATTATGCTCGTGTAGGTCATCTAAAATATGAGTGCACCATGAGCCAAAACATAAATCTATCCCTAAACGTTCAACAAGCAAATCTGTATGGGCATCAAAATGAATAATCGCCGCACGTTTGCCTTGGGCTTTTTTAGCTTGGAGGTAGGTTTTAGTCAGTGGGTAACTTATCGAATGGTCGCCACCTATCCCAAAAATACCTTTTTGCGGGTAGAGCGCGTAAAAATCATGCAATACGTCTTCGGTAATGGTTAATGGGCTAACCGCTAATTCACTGTCAGCATTTTGATATAAAGCTTTGCGGCAGTTAGCAATAGTTGGTTCATTTAAATATTTGTCGTGCAATAAATGCGGGATCACTCTGATATCGCCAAGATCAAATGCCGTTAGGTTTGGATGATTTTTCAATAACGTCGATCTAACAAATAATGGTCCCCAGTTGGCACCACGTAAAATACCGCCACCACAGTCTGAAGCAATGCCCAGAATAACGGCATTAGATGATGACTCAAGCTCGTTTAAGCTCTCTCGCCACACTTGTTCGATATTGTTTGTTTGGTTATAAAGCGCTTGATGAAGTTGCTCTTTACGCTCTTTTGCCGTATTAACGGTGAACACTCCGTTTCCTGGTGGGCAAAGACTTTGGCTCACTTTATCTAAAAATTTAGCTGCTGATGTCATAATAATTCTCTTTTTTATGTAGGCGTCATGCCTTTGTAATAACTAGTATTATTGAGGGTGTATAGTAT
>DAINNQ010000444.1:0-2465 GCA_036735825.1 Alteromonadaceae bacterium
CACAACCAGTGGCTGCTCTCAATTAATGTGCAACTAAACGCTCCTATTATTATCCATGCCGTAGACATTACGATTGTCGGTGAAGCAAAAAATGAACAAGAATACCAAAAGCTAATTAATCAAGATGTGATTAAAGTAGGTGATGTTTTACATCATGGTAAATATGAAGAGCTTAAATCTCAATTACTCGCATTGGGCAACCAGTACGGATATTTCGATCAAAAGTTAGAAAAAGCCAAAATAGCGATTCATCAACAATATACTACGGCAAAAATTAGCATTATTTATAACAGCGGTGTTCGTTATCAATTTGGCGATATCAACTTTAATGAACAAACGATAGCACGAGATCTTATCACCCCGTTAATTCCCTTTAAAAAAGGCGATAATTATCGCGTAGAGTTATTGCAAACCTTGCAAAACCATCTTGAGCAAACACAATATTTTGGCAATATTGTCATCACGCAAGGTGCGGTTCAAGAACAAAAGCATGAACGCATACAAGAGCAGGAACAAGAACAAAACCAAGAGCATGAGAATACAAAATCTAAAGCGCCTTTAATTCCTATCTTCGCATCGCTTGAAAAAGCGAAAAGTCATCATGTTGATATCGGTTTAGGTTTTGCAACAGACACTGGATTTAACACTACTTTTAATTGGCGAACACCTCTGATTAATCGCCATGGTCATCAACAAGAGACAAAAATTGAATATTCAACGGTTAACCCTTCTGGACAGTTTAGCTATACCGTTCCTCTGTCTCATCCTTTAAATGATGTTTTAAAATTACAATTAGAACTAAAAAACGATCAATTTGGTGATATCGAAAGCACCTATTGGATGAGTCAAATAGGCAGAGTAAGAACCAGAAACAACTGGATTCAACAAAGCACATTACGTTATTTACAAGAAAAATGGGATATTGATGGCATTTCTGATGAGGCTGAATATTGGCTCCCTGGCATCAGTTGGTCACATGCAACTCGTAAAGGGCAATTATTAGATCCAAGCCATGGTTTTAGTCAGTTTTATACCTTGGAAGGCACTCATACAGCACTGAATGCTGAAACCAGTTTTTTGCGTTTTGTTGCCCGCTGGAAATACGTTACTACGTTAGCGCCTAAACATCGGCTCGTGGGAAAAGTGGAAGCAGGTATCGCATTTATTGATCAAGACAATTATGCTGATTTAGCCCCTTCATTACGCTTTTTTGCTGGCGGCGATCAAAGTATTAGAGGGTTTAGTTATCAATCTATCGGCCCCAAAAACACGATTTCATCAGGAGAGAAACTTGGAGAGGAGCGTACGCTAGGGGGCACGCATAAATTAACAGCAAGTTTAGAATATCAATATTATTTAAATGAAAAATGGCGCAGTGCTTTATTTTTTGACAGCGGCAGTGTTACCAATAATGAGCATTTAGATCCTGTTTATGCCATCGGAACTGGCATTCACTATATTTCTCCACTAGGCGCTATCAGGCTCGATGCAGGGCGCAGTATCAGTAAAGACGAGCCCTCTTGGCGTTTGCATTTTACTTTTGGAGCTGAGCTGTGATCTTGCGTAAACTGCGTAATTACCTTTTATTACCCATTACCTCAGTTTTGTGTTTATTAACCATAATGCTTTCTACACCTTGGGGTTCAGAAGCGACAATTCATCTTGTTAATAAATTCAGCCCTGTCGAATTAACTTATCGTCAAGGGGTCATATTACAAGAGATTGAATTTACTCAAGCAGAATTAGCTTTCGAGCAATTAACAATCAGTGCAACGAATATTAAATTGAGCGTAAATTTTCGCTGCGTGTGGAAAGGACAATTATGTATTGATGATGTCAGCGCCAATGCGTTGGCAATACAACAATTAGCAAGTCATGATTCAAGTAATAGCGCATTACAAACACCAAGTAATGCCAATAAAAACATCGAAAAAATTAATGATAAGAATAGTCAGCCTCAGTTTATTGAGTTTCCATTTTCCATCAATATCAAAAAACTTAACGTTAACGATGTCTTACTGAATTTACCTCAAGCAACAATTAAGTTAAGCCAGCTTAAAAGCGCGGTTAAATTACAAAATTCCAGTTTAGTTCTCGGTAAATCAAGTGTTGCTTTTATTGATGTTAAAACAAAAGATTCAGCGCTACCGATACCACAAACGGCTGGTCATATTTCAACGTCTGCAAACATTTCATTGCCACCTTCTGCATTACAATTGCCTGTTCAAGTTACTTTAACCGAGTTAATCGCGAAAAAAATCAACGTAGAACTTTTCGATGCATTCACTTTTCCTGAGCCACTACCAAAACACTATACGTTAACAAATACCGCGTTAGGGTTTGAATGGGCAGCAAGCAAAATAACTTTAAAAAAATTAGTGACAACTTACGTAAGTTTAAAAGCGAACGCAGGTGAAGAATTTGGCCAACTTTCCGCGTCAGGACACCTAACACTTACTGAGCAA
>DAINNQ010000445.1:0-2465 GCA_036735825.1 Alteromonadaceae bacterium
ATGTAAAATAGCGGCAATTTTATATCCTTTGCATTTATTGGCTTTTTCAAATTATGTTGCGTTTAACGAATATTCAATTAGAACTTAATCATACGCCTGAGCAATTAACTCAAGCGATCCTCGATAAACTCGCGATTTCATCACCTCAACTGATTGATTTTACTGTCCATAAACGCGGCTATGACGCCAGAAAAAAGTCCAATATTTTATTAATTTATACGCTTGATGTGAATACCACCAATGAAGAGCAGTTATTAACCCATTTTGCTAACGACACTCAGGTGAAACCAAGCCCAGATATGGCTTATCGCTTTGTTGCCAATGCGCCAGAGAACTTAACAGAGCGTCCTGTTGTGATTGGTTTTGGGCCATGTGGTTTATTTATCGCTTTGGTTTTAGCACAAATGGGCTTTAAACCGATTGTGCTTGAGCGAGGTAAAGAGGTTAGAGAGCGCACCAAAGACACCTTTGGCTTTTGGCGTAAAAAAATTCTGAATACAGAATCTAATGTGCAGTTTGGTGAAGGGGGCGCAGGCACTTTTTCTGATGGTAAATTATATAGCCAAGTAAAAGATCCAAAGCATTATAGCCGTAAAGTATTGCACGAGTTTGTTGATGCTGGCGCGCCAGAAGAAATTTTGTATGTGAGTAAACCGCATATTGGTACGTTTAAACTGGTGACTATGATTGAGAAAATGCGTGCAAAAATCATTGAACTTGGTGGTGAAATACGTTTTGAACAACGTGTTGACCAATTGCATTTTGACTCAAATAATCATGATCGAAAAATTACTGGCTTAACCTTAGCTTCAGGTGAAGTTATTCACACTAATCATGTAGCACTTGCGATTGGGCACAGTGCCAGAGATACTTTTCAGATGCTTGTTGAGAATGATGTATCTGTTATCGCTAAGCCATTTTCTGTTGGTTTTCGCATTGAACATGAGCAATCAGTCATTGATAAAGCGCGATTTGGTGATAATGCAGGTCACCCAATTTTAGGCGCCGCAGATTACAAACTGGTTCATCATTGTAAAAATGGCCGTTCAGTTTACAGCTTTTGTATGTGCCCTGGAGGCACTGTAGTGGCGGCAGCCTCTGAAGAAGGACGCCTAGTTACCAACGGTATGAGCCAATATTCTCGTCATGAACGTAACGCTAATAGTGCGATTGTTGTAGGGATTGAACCTGAAGACTTTGTTTATGGCAGTGATGATCCTGAACGAGAAAAAAACAACGTTCTTGCGGGTATTGAGTTTCAACGTCGACTTGAGGAAAAATCTTTTAAGTTAGGTGGTGAAAATTATGATGCACCGTGTCAATTAGTAGGTGATTTTTTAGCTGGCCGTAAAAGTGGTGAACATGGTGAAGTTGAGCCCTCGTATAAGCCAGGCGTTAAATATTGTGATTTAAGCGAAACCTTACCTCCGTATGCCATAGACGCGATAAGAGAAGCGTTACCTGCTTTTAATCGAAAAATTAAAGGTTTTTCAATGAACGATGCCACACTTACCGCTGTTGAAACTCGCACATCTTCACCAATTCAAATTACGCGTGATAAAGAGTCATTAGAAAGTATCAACGTGAAAGGGTTATATCCTGCTGGTGAAGGTGCAGGTTATGCAGGCGGCATTTTATCTGCGGGCATTGACGGGATAAAAGTTGCTGAAGCCATGGCAATGTCTATGTTAAAAGCCTAATTACTGAAATTCTCTAATACTAGGGAATTTTAGTAATATTAGCTAAATGTTGCGACTGCCACTTTGATGTTGGTAGTTGTTGCTGGAGGTTATTGAGTGTTTTCCAGGTTGAACTTAATGTCATTCGGTTCACCAACCAATAAGGAATATTGCCTTTTGCATCGACAATAAAAGTGTACTCAACAGAAATCGTTTCTTTAGTTGTTGGGGTGATTTTCCAATGTGCCGACAAAATATCAACAACAATTTCATCTTTGCTGGTATTTTTATCATTCTTTCTGTTCAAATCTATTTCGACATTTTCATTTATTTCAGCATTTTCATTTGTATCAAACTTCTTGGCATCTTTAATCGCTATTTCTACACTGAGATCTTCATTTTGCCAATAATGACTCTTAATTATCATTTTTCGTGGCGTGAGAGGCCATAGCGGTTTAAATTTTGTGGCAATAATGATGGATGTCGAAGAAAGTTTGTTCACTACTTTACTTTCTATAACATTATCTAACCAAGCTGATGCATTTTCTGTGTCTTGAATAAACAGCAAGAAACCACTTAAGCTTGAATTTATTGCGGCTCGAGTTTTTATTTCTATCAACGGGCTATTGTCGATTTTTCTATACCAGATGGTGATATTGTTCGCATGTTTATATTTTGTCCACGTCAGTAACGGATCTATGTTGGTGTCGTTAGCTTTAACGCCAATAGCTATGAAGGTGGCGAAGAAAATAATCAGCATTAAATGCGTGGATTTAACCACATGTT
>DAINNQ010000446.1:0-2458 GCA_036735825.1 Alteromonadaceae bacterium
TGAGTGTCATCATAGAAAAACCATGCACAAGCGATGTGTTTACCATTAATACTGGCGATGATTAGCAATATATTATCGGCTAATGTTTTGACTATTTGATGGAAAAATTCAGCAGTTAAATGTGGTGTATGGCCACGTTTTAAATAAGTGAGTTGATACGTTAGATAAAAGAATTCTAGCTCATCTGCGCTAATATCTTTTCCTAATATTTGCCGAACGACGATATCTTGCTGGCTGATCGACAAACGCTCTTTTTTGACATTTTTTCTTTTTCTTGCGCTAAAGGTTGATAAAAAATCATCAAAAGTTTGATATTGCTGATTAAACCAATGAAACTGCACGGTATGTCGTTGGTAGACATCTTTAGGGAGCGAAGCAGGTTCTTTAATCAGTGGCGCAAATAAAATATGCCAACTGTTGAACTGTTTTTCTAAGCAATGCTCGCTCAGCAGCGAGAATATTTGCGCTTGCTCTATTTCATTGTTGCTAGCAGTTAACAGTTTGCTACTAGAAATGGGCGTAAATGGTACGGTAGCCACTAGCTTTGGGTAATAGGGAACATTATGTTGCTCAAAGGCTTCAGCCCATGACCAATCAAACACATACTCACCCCAAGAGTGCTGTTTAATGTACATCGGCATGATTGCTTGTGTTTTGTCTGATTGCGATAACAGCAGATGATGTGGTTGCCAGCCTTTAGCTTCACAAACCGACTGGCTGCTTTCTAACGCGTTAAAAAACTGATATTGGCTAAATGGCGAACTTGCATCACTCAAGGACTGCCAAGTTGACTCATTAATTTTATCAAGAGAGTTTACAAATTCAGCTTTTAACACTCGACTTTAAATACCTTGTTTGATTCAACGACAACTTTGCTAACGGCAATATATCTTAGTTACTTTACTATTGTTAGTTTCGTTAATATTTTTTAAGTCAGATTGATATTAAAACTAACTATTACCACCTACTTAACATTCCTGTATAATCTCGCGCATTAAATTAATGCCTTTATAAAGATGCTAACCGTGTATTTAAGGCATTTTTATCACCTATTATGATGCTGCTTTGCTCTTTTTTATACATTAGAAAAAGTGCTATTTGCAGAGAATAGAGTAACTTGAGAACAATATGACCGTAGAACAATTCGACCCGCAAGCACCTAAAAAAAGTGCTAATTCAGTTGAGAGCCAAACCACCACGTTAGACATTCCGTCTAAAATGATTGAAGAGCAACATCAAGCTGTTGTTAATTCAGTAGATGCAAATCGCGCTGCAAAGATAGGCTTCGTGAGTCTGGGGTGCCCGAAAAACTTGGTAGATTCAGAGCGAATTCTTACGCAACTTCGCACTGAAGGTTATGATGTAGTTAACTCTTACGATGATGCTGAAATGGTGATTGTGAACACTTGTGGTTTTATTGACTCAGCGGTGCAAGAATCACTTGATACGATTGGGGAAGCGTTAGCTGAAAACGGTAAGGTGTTAGTCACAGGTTGTTTAGGGGCGAAGAAAGATGAAATTATTGAGCTTCACCCGAATGTACTGGGCGTAACTGGCCCACACGCTTATGACGAGGTGCTTAAGCAAGTGCATGAGCACGTTGCTAAGCCTGCACATAATCCATTAATTGATCTTGTACCTGATCATGGCGTGAAACTTACGCCAAAACATTATGCCTATTTAAAAATATCAGAAGGTTGTAATCACCGTTGTACTTTTTGCATTATTCCGTCAATGCGTGGTGACTTAGACTCACGCCCTGTTGGTGATGTGTTAGGTGAAGCGAAACGTTTGGTAAATGCTGGCGTTAAAGAGTTATTGGTTATCTCGCAAGACACTTCAGCTTATGGTGTTGATGTTAAACATAAAACTGACTTTTGGGATGGCATGCCTGTTAAAACGCATATGCAGCAATTGTGTGAAGAGTTGTCAAAGCAGGGCGTTTGGGTGCGTTTGCATTATGTGTATCCATATCCGCATGTTGATCATATCATTCCATTAATGGCCGAAGGTAAAATTCTGCCGTATTTAGATATTCCATTTCAGCATGCCAATAAGCGCATTTTAAAATTAATGAAACGTCCGGGTAGTTCTGACCGAGTGCTTGAACGTATTAAAAAGTGGCGAGAAATTTGTCCTGAACTTGTTATTCGTTCAACCTTTATTGTTGGTTTTCCTGGTGAAACAGAAGAAGAATTTGAAGAGCTTTTAGACTTCTTAGAGGAAGCGCAGCTAGATCGCGTTGGCTGTTTTAAATATTCGCCCGTTGAAGGTGCTACGGCAAATGCTTTACCCGATCATGTGTCTGATGAGGTGATGGAAGATAGATTACAACGCTTTATGGAAGTACAAGCACGTATTAGCGCTGAAAAACTACAAGCTCGTATCGGCCAAGAATATTTAATTCTTGTTGATGAGGTTAACGACCTTGGTATTGTTGGTCGCTCCTATATGGACG
>DAINNQ010000447.1:0-2446 GCA_036735825.1 Alteromonadaceae bacterium
TGTGCAGTTACAGATGCAACCGTAATGCTATTACAATCAATTTTTGCAAACGCACAATTAGGTGATTGCAAAAAATAACTGGCTCGTTTTGACCGAACATCTACATATTCGTGATTTTGATTAGCCTCTGAATCCGTCACCGTTATTGCTGAGCTATGTATTGGCAATAACAATTTATGATCGACAGCATCATCAATAATGGCTTTAATTTGCTTTTTAACGACTGCGAAATCTAACACCATGCTCATTTCATTGAGCGAACCGTCGAGTAATACGTCAACTATCCAGCTTTCACCAACAATGCCTCGATCCTCACAACAATATGAAAAATCTATTACGGTTAAATCATTTACAAATAACTGCATTAAATATCCTACTTCACCTGCCAGTTAATTTTGTCATTCGCCATCACAGGAACAACAACATCATCACCAAAAGCCATAGTTTCTGGTACTTTCCAAGAAGATTTAACTAACGTAATTGTGTCGCTATTCACAGGTAAATTATAAAATTTTGGTCCGTGCAAACTCGCAAAACCTTCTAATTTATCAAGTGCCCCTTCTTGTTCGAATACCTCGGCATATAACTCTATTGCAGCATGAGCGGTATATGATCCGGCACAACCACAAGCAGATTCTTTCGCATGTTTTGCGTGCGGTGCTGAGTCAGTTCCTAAAAAGAATTTGCTTGAACCACCTGTTGCTGCATTGATTAGCGCTTGTTGATGAATATTTCGTTTTAAAATAGGTAAACAGAAAAAGTGTGGGCGAATGCCTCCAACCAACATATCGTTACGATTGTATAATAAATGATGAGCCGTTATCGTGGCAGCAACATTGTCACCAGCTTGCTCAACAAATTCGACGGCATTTTTTGTGGTGATATGTTCTAACACCACTTTTAACTTACTGTATTTTTCAACCAGTGGTTTTAATATCGTGTCGATAAATACCGCTTCGCGATCAAAAATATCGATGTGGCTATCGGTCACTTCACCGTGAATTAATAACGGCATCTCAAGTTCTTGCATTGTAGTTAGCACTGATGCAATGTTATCAACACTGGTAACGCCTGAAGAAGAATTAGTCGTAGCACCCGCTGGATAAAGCTTTGCTGCAAATACTAAACCGCTTTCTTTTGCGGCTTTTATATCTTCTGGCGTTGTATTATCTGTTAAATATAAAACCATTAACGGTTTAAAATGAGTTGACGGGCTAGCTGCCATGATGCGTTGATAATATTGGCTCGCAAGTTCGACGTTTGTCACCGGAGGAACGAGATTAGGCATGACAATGGCACGACCAAAATAGCGGCTAATATCGGCAACCGTATGAGTTAATGCGGCTCCATCTCTTAGGTGAACATGCCAATCGTCTGGTCTTGTAATGGTTAAAGTAGTCATGAATTACCTTTTTGAAATTTTTTGTTAACGTTATCTAAATTAATACTCTGAGCTCTGTTGCTCTTGTCTATCTTGTGATTGTAATAAAGCCAGCAATTGTTCTTTTAAATTTGGCGGCACTTTATAAATCGTAATACTATCATTTGCTGGGTTATAAATAACCTCTTGACCAAAATGGCTACGTTCAAAACTTAAACTAATGCCCGCACCATACCCTGAATATTTGGTAATTTTATTGACTACCGTTTGATCGTGTGGAAATGATTCTTCAATGGGATATGCTTGCTCTTGGCAAAAAGTATAAAAATCTTTTTCTGCTTCAGCCCCCTCTTTACTGATCACTTGCCCTAATTCTTTTAATGACACATCTTGAGCTGATTCTTTTTGCTCTTTGCAGTAATTTAATAATTCTTTGCGGGTACTTTGTTTTTCTTGCGCATCAAGCTGGTTTACCGAAACAAATTCTTCCACCGCTTTAACTAAAGTTTGCGTTTGTTCTTTTGAATTTAAACCCTCTTCACACCCTAAAAAGTCGAGGAAAAAATCAGAAATTTTACGGCCTGCTCGGCCTTTAATAAATGAAACGTATTTGTTTCCTGCCGCATTTTGTTGATAATCAAATAAATCAATTCGAGCAGCAAGTTGCAGTCGTGCTGTATCTAAATGCTGGTCAGCAGAAATATTTAATTCGCCATCAACAGAATAATGCTCTGAAATAGGAATTATCGCCGCTAGCAGATATCTTCCGCCCATGTATTCGTAATGGCAAATAACTAAATAGCCAGTTTCAGCAAGATCATATTTTTCTAATTCATTTTTTAATAAATTAGCTGATTGACAACTAAAGTCGTTAAAACCTTGCACTTGAGATAAATAGCTTTCCATAATATCAACAAACTTTGCTTTATCTCCTTCAGCAGGCATGGTTGAAAAATGGCCGTAGGCTTTACTTCCTTTACCGTTATAAATGTTATGTAATGCATCAACAAAGTTTTCTATTTTGGCACTAACGTTAATGGTTTCTGGACCCAAACGAAGTATTAC
>DAINNQ010000448.1:0-2445 GCA_036735825.1 Alteromonadaceae bacterium
GTGGTTTGTGTTGTCATAAAGCTTCCATCATACAATTCAGTGTCCAATTTTCATCTAATTCGCCATGTTAATCATTAAATTTAGCGCTTAGCACTTGGTTATCAAAGCGCTAAATTAATCTTCAAAGGTCTGACTAAGGTAAGGTTAACGTTTTTAACATCTCTTTTGCAGGTTGATGATCAGGTTTTACCGATAACAATGTTTCAAGGGTGACTTTTGCGTCATCTGTTTTCCCTAATGTATGCTGTGTTTGTGCTATTTGCATATCAAGTGTCGGGTTGTTAATCGTTTTTTGTGCCACCAGCATTAAAGCAAGTGCATGACCAAAATCGGCATCGGTTTGAGCACCTTTTAAATAATAAAAACCATACATACCAACTAACGCCAGATGATAATCCTCTTGATTATCTTTTAATTGCTGTAAGGCTAACGTATCACCTTTTAAATATTGAGCAACAACAGCCAAGGTTTTATCGTCAACATCTGGCGTAATATTTACTGGTGTTAAGCCAAGTTTTTTCACTAATGCATTGGCAACATCGGTAGTTGAAGTTGGGTTTTGACCCGTAACTAAACGTTCATCAATCGCCACATGACTTAACATGATCTCACTCGATTGAAATTTAGCCCCGCGTTCAATTAATTTATCTTCTAACATAAAGTCGAAATGACTCAACCACTTTTTGCCGAATAAGCGTTCTTCTTTGTTGGTAAAACCGTTAATCACCTTATTTGCAATTAA
Organism: Alteromonadaceae bacterium; assembly: GCA_036735825.1. Classification (GTDB taxonomy): domain Bacteria; phylum Pseudomonadota; class Gammaproteobacteria; order Enterobacterales; family Alteromonadaceae; genus DAINNQ01. The sequence continues at coordinate 743 of DAINNQ010000448.1, forward strand.
ATAACTGCCATCATCAAGCTTAACATCAACTAACGCAGCAGGACCATGACAAACCGCCGCCACACTACCTTGCTGTTGATAAATGTCAGCAATAACGGCTTGCAACGCTTTGTCTTTAGGCAGATCAAACATTGCCCCTTTACCACCCACAATAAAAATGCCGTCATACGCTTTCGCATTTAGCTCTGCAGTTTTTAAAGTATTATTAAGCTTTGCCATAACAATTTCATCAGCTAAAACGGGCATATTATAAGGCTTTTGAGCATCAAACTTATCGGCCTCTACCTTGCCCCCTTTCGGGCTAGCAACATCAACTTCAATTCCGTTCACTTTAAAAACGTTATAGGCTTTGGCAAATTCGTCAAACTCATAACCTGGCTTAACTTGCCCTTGTTGTTCACCGTAGCTTGAAACGATCATTATCACTTTTTTAGAATGAGCCGTTTTATCTGAACCTTGTTTATTCGTATGCTGTTCGCTGGCGTGAAGAATTAAATCTTCTAAGGTATTGGCTTTAGCTATATTCGCTTGTAGAGATACAAATATCACAAGCAAAAATGAAATAAAATTTGGCACATAGTTTTTAGAACTTTTCATCATTAATCCTCCTCATGGTTTAGCCAATGTTGAGCTAAACCATGTGAAATGAATGTGAAAAATCGTCAAACTACTGTTCACTTTTTCAATGTTCACTTTTTCAACCTTCACTTTTTAAATATTAGTCACTTGCTAATAATTGACGCACAGAACTACGTAAATGATGATGACTTGCGTAAACACCCAAAGCGGTTATCAACGATAAAATAATCAACAACGTGCCAGCTAGCCATGTAACACTCGGCTGATAAGTTAATGAAAATTGCGATTGGTACACTAATAAACCCGCAATATAAGTTCCAGCAATAGCGCCTACGGCTGCGATACCCGCAGTGAATAACCACTCAATCACATTTAGCTTTAAACAGGTTAAGCGTGAAAAACCAAAACTGAGGATGATGCTATTCTTTTTCTGCTCTTTTGATGCTAACGCTTGTATTGAAGCTAATATCACGACAATTGCCAAAATGATGATCATCACTGAAAAGCCGCCGATCACTTTGGTTACCATCGACAATGTTTGATCAAACAATTGGGTAATCTCTTTTAATGACACCATACGCAATGTCGGAAATTTCTGCCATAAAGGCGTAAGTAATGACCATTGCTGATCCGTGAGTTCTAAACTTGCCATGTGATAATGAGGCGCTTGAATGCTTGTTAATGCCGATGGTGGCATTTGTACCCAAAACGTAATAGAGCCAGCTCCTGCTTTAAATTCATGACTTGCGACTATTTCAAACTGATAGCTTTGTTGGTTAATGTAAAAGCTGAGTTTATCGCCTAAAGACAAACCTAAATCTGTCATCACTTCCTGCTCAACCGATATTTGTTGCCAATTGTTATCTCCCTTCTGGCTAGTTTTATCGTCTTGCCACCACTGACCATCAACAAGACGATTATTCTCAGGGATTGCATCACTCCAATGCAGGCGAATACTTCTACTGAACGTTGACATGCTATCACTGGGTTTATCGCTAAAATCTTTTAATGACTGATTATTAATGGCAATCAACTTTGCGTGCATATACGGTTTAACTTGGCGAATGGTTATTTCATTCTCTTTAGCCCAAGCGTCAATAAAATTCATTTGCTCTGAATTGGCT
>DAINNQ010000449.1:0-2445 GCA_036735825.1 Alteromonadaceae bacterium
CCATAGGCACTAGTGGCATCTGATAATTTTTCAATACTTATATGGATATTATTACTTTCCCAACGATCGTTAGCATTAATATTTTTTTCGTTAGTTCGGCATAAGAGCTCAGTGGTTTGTTGAAATCGTTTTTCTTCAAATATATTGCTAATATTTTTTGGGATTGATTGAGTTTCAGCAGGAATACTTTTCCATTTAGCAAACTCTATTTCCAATTCATCATCAGTAACTTTGGCAAAATCGCCATTCGTGATGTAATGAAATTTAACGGTATTGCTAATTTTTGATAAAGATTGGTAATTATCAACAATAAAAACGCCGCCTTGACCGATAACATTAAATTTAGGAGATTCATTAGATAAATCACTAACAATTAACGCAGTTGCTTCATCAACGCCAAAGGCAAAATGAGAGTTTGTCGCTTGCGAAAGTACAGCAAGACGACCTTGACGGCCTCGTTCTGAAAAATGTGTGTCTAAAATTCCCCATGGGAATAAACCAAGACCACCATTGGAGTTATAGGTCAAATCATCATTAAGTAAATTCTGATGACAATTATTAGACTTGTTGCAGCCTTCGTTAGGTAATGCGTCTTTTGTGGTGCCGCGAACAATTGCCGTATCACTTTGGCCATTGGTGATCATTACGACAGGAGTCGATGTAAAGTGACCGCCTGACAACACCGCCGTACCAGCACTTGTCCCTCCAACGATAAAGCTTTCTTTTTTGAGTTTATTTTTAATTTGTTTAAGAAACACATTATCTGAACCATCATGATTAACAAACGCTTTTAGGGTTAATGACTGATCACCACCGTTAATAAATAATGCGTCTGAGCTGTTGATTGCGTCGACCATGGTTTGGGGTGATAAACAGGCGTTAAACTGTTTGGCTGTAAGATCGGGATAAATTAATTCTCTGTTTAATGAACCTTGTATCTCAACGCGTTTTTCAGCTATTTTTTGGCACACTACATGTCGATCTCCTGGCATCTGCATCAATGCATTTATAGTGGCATCCAACGGCAACCAAAGCGCATTAGCACCTGCTTGCTCAAAAACTGTTTGATAAAAATCTGCGGCTTCAAACGGATCTCGAGCAGAAGCCGTTAGTACAATGACATTGGGTTTATCTTTAGCACTACTTTTCTTCGCTTGAGTAACAAATTGTTGATAAATGTCCGTTGAAAAAACATTCAGAGAGTTGATTAAATCAACGTATTCAACCTTACGCTTTCCAGTTTCTACATCAATAACCGGTTGCTCTAGTAAGTCCAACAAGGTGTAATATTGAAGATCATTAAGCTGACGAATACGTTGCTTTTTATCATATTTCTCTAGTAATTCAGTTAATTGTTTTTTTGACAGTGTTAGGGAGGGCTGTTGTTTATCTGCGCGTTGTAAAACTTCGTTCACATCACTCTTAATAGCGGTGTTCATGTCAGCTAACCAATGATTTTTAACCAATTTGATGGTTTCTTGACTGACTTGATATAGGTTGCCTTGTTTTGCATTTTTTAGTTGCTTAATTTTTGCTAACGCTTTGCTATTGCAATTGTTTTTGTTGATTGAGCTACAAGTTTTTAAACCGCCACCAACTAAGAATAATTGACTAGTATTAGATTTTGGTTTTAATGGAGATGCCGTACATATTGCAGTAAATAGTAGTATAATCGATGCATATCGTTTCATTTTCGTTACTTCCTATGAATTATCTTTACGGCAAATAAAGACAAAAACAAATGTTAAAAATACTGTTGACAACCAGTTCAGACAGCGGTATTTATAAAGAAGCAAATTTTTAAAAAGTTTGCGGCAAACAGACTTTTTAATGAAACGTTAGGCAACCAAGACCTTTTTATATATGTACAAGAAAGCATTCTCGCTGACAACATATACTTATTCAAACTACTACCTTTCGGAGTGGTTTAACGAGTAAACACTGGAAAACAATTCGTTTGTTTTCTGGAGGTTAGATCTCGTTTTTCTACCCACCAAAAACTTCAAAATTAATTTAACCAATTTCGATTAGCTAAGTATTTTTGTGATGCTTGTTATTCGTGATTAATTTTTGATTTTATAATCAGAGAATTACATTATGAACGTTTTTAAACCGTCATTTTTGGCATTTGCCATTTGTAGCACATTTTCCATCACAACCAATGTTTATGCAGCTGATGCAAACATTGATGATGAACAAAAAGTTGAAAAAATTACCGTCACCGGTAGTCGTATTAAAGGTGTTGATTTAGAAGGCACTCAACCTTTAGTGGTGATCAGCGCTAATGATATTCGAAATTCAGGGGCCTCGAGTGTATCTGAACTCATGCAGCAAGTTAGTCAAACACGCGGTGGCGAAGGTTCGTTTACTACCAGTGAAAGTGGTGCAACGTCAACCTCAACTCCAGCAGGGCAAGCAGCAGCGTCTTTAAGAGGGCTTGGACCA
>DAINNQ010000450.1:0-2444 GCA_036735825.1 Alteromonadaceae bacterium
TAAAAGCGATTTGCTTTCCATCTAATGAAAATCGAGGAGAGAACTGTTCCTTAGCATCTTTAATCAATGGAATAATACTAACTACTTCTTTAGTTTTAACATCCATGAATTGAATTTGACTTGTCGTTTGTTCAGGGGCGTTATAAGCGTATGCGAGTAGACTACCATCATGTGAAATTGTAGGTGTGTTTTCAATTCCTGCATCGCTTGTTAGTGGTAATTCTAAAGATAATAAGTGTTGAGTAATTAGTGATTCTTTATTCTTAGGTACTACAGCGAAAATCAACGCTAATACCAAAACTACTAGCAGGCTAATACTGAAGAGCATAGTTTTGATATTAATTGCAACAGCTGGTTGTTTAATCAAAGGTGCTTTTGTTAACTCAACAATCTCATGAGTCTCAGGTAGCCATTTATAGCCTTTTTTAGGTAAAGTTTCGATAAATACTGGCTCTTTAGCATTATCGTTCAGTAATTTTCTTAAATCTGAAATAGCTCTGGCAATTAGCTGCTCACTAACAACAACATTTCTCCATACCTCTTGATAAATTGTTGATTTCGATACTGGTCTATTTTTGTGTGTAATTAAAACAATTAAAACGTCAGTCATCTTGTTCGTGAGATTATATTTTTTATCTTGAAAAAGAAGCAAATTACTTGCTGGATCGAATATCCAGTCGTTAAAACTCCACAACTTTTGCTTCGCATTTCCAAACTGCATCGACGTTACTCACTTTTAATAATTCTTCAATTCACATGGAAAAGGCAATATATGATAAATAAAATATTACTGGTTTGATTAAGAAAAAGATATCTCATTGTTATTTATGAATTTCATAATTATTTAATAACTATTGAAAGACAAATTCATCGCTTTTTATATTCATTTAAATGACACTTGCTAATGAAAAATATAGTTGTTAGTTCAATATAATAAGCAAAACAACATAATACTTTGCATTATAAAAAGAACTTATGGTAACAAGATTCAGTGAGGAAAAATAATGATATCACTATTTAAAAAAATGGTATTTGCTATTTCGATAGCGTTGTATTCAAGTGTGCTATTTGCAGATCAATTTTATGCGAGTAAGGGTGTTGCAATTGAAGGTTATGACACGGTGGCCTATTTCACACAGAATACAGCAGTAAAAGGCTTACATAAATACAGTACAGTGTGGGATGGAATTACTTGGTATTTTTCTAACGAAAAACATTTAACATTGTTTACTGCTTCGCCTGAAAAGTACATACCTCAATTTGGTGGTTATTGTGCTCTTGGTGCGGCACATAATGGGGCCGTACCTTCAGATCCTCAAACGTTTACAATTCATAAAGAAAAACTTTACTTCAATATGTCACCTCCTGTAGCAACTACTTGGCGACTTAATCCTGACTTTCATATAGAACGAGCCACGAAAGCTTGGCAAAATAAAGAAATAGTCTTTTATTAAATTGTTGATTTTTCAATGTCGTAGTTTATTTGTATTATTACTAGACATGGATAGAGTGAGGAGACTTATTGTCTCCTCTTAAAAGATTCAACTTAGAAATTTGCAAGAAAAGAACCTTCTGAGCTCATTCATTCGCTCTGCAAATCGCATATATCAATAATCTTTCTAATTTTGTGATATTAGGTAAAAGCATGCTATTCAATAAGTGTCAGTTGTTCAAAAACATCTGCAGTCTTATAGCCAAGATTTTTATCACCATTTATCGCTTTAATCGGTGTTGAACCTACAAAATGTTCACGTTCTTTACTGCCATCGTTATCACAATAAGCCAGCATAAAACCAAGTTTTTTGCCTGCAAATAATGTCACGGGTGCACCGCTAAATAGCTTTGTATGGTTAATTTCTTTATATGAAAAACTGTCATCGTAAATGTCGATAGCTAATTCCCAAGTGATCACATGAGGAGCATCAGCATTTCTTTGCCATTGACTGTCAATATGATCATTAAGCGCTAAAAAGTCTGGCGAGCCATCTTTTTTCTGATAACCAATATCCACGGCTTGATTGTCTAAAGCCACATGATAAGCAAAAGCGTTAAAGTTAAATTGATGGTCACCACCTGAAGCATCTTCATCTATAAATATTTCTAAACAATCATCATCCCAATAGAAATAAAGCGGGTTAGCATGTTGATCAAACAACACGTCATCAGTGATTTCAGCTAACAAATAAAGTTTGTTTTTGTCCCACGAGAGTTTAAACCGACCTGAAAAGTCATCAGAAGAGGGTTGTTGCCCTAAAATAAGCTCGTTAAGCGGATACCATTTCCCCTTTGACCAAGCTTGGTCATCACTTTTGCCATCTATGGTTGGTGCTATATCAGCTTTAGTAGCTTCAATCGCGGATGTTGAAGCTGAAATGGTCAGAGTTAAAAGTAGGGTAAATATTAGAAAAAACTTCATTATGTTACTCTTTTACATTGTCGATGAT
>DAINNQ010000451.1:0-2438 GCA_036735825.1 Alteromonadaceae bacterium
TCGCTAACATCTATGCTGCCTTCAGGTAATTTTTCTATGGTCAGAAGCCCGTCGACTATATCCATTTCCCCAGTGATTTTGACTTGGTTTTTCGTCAAGTTAACTTGGATATGAGGAGAAAATGTTGCTTGCAACTGGGGAGGGAAAGCTAATGAAACCTTATCTGCGTCAATGAAAATGTCGGCAGAAAAATGGTCTTGCCAATCCACTTTACCTGTTGCTGTTACTAGATCATTGTCAATGAGAAAGTCACTGGTAATTTGACTATGATTACCCTCTAATTTTACCTGGAGATTGATGTTTTCAAGCATGCTAGGGCTGCGTAATAATTTTATTTTTGAATCTTTTAACTCTAATGCACCGTAAAAAAGTGGCGCTTTAGCTGTTCCCGCTAATGTAATCTCAGCATTGACGAGCGCTTCAAGGGATGAAAGTTCAGGAAAAAAATGAGCGACTGGTTGCAAATTTAACTGCTGCAATTGAATTTTCCCTGACAATTGCTCATCTGCATCTATTGGCATGTTAATCACGGCTGAAATTATTGGCGATGGTAATGGCAATGATAAAGAGTGATCTTGGCTGTTTTTGTTGCTGTTTTTGTTGCTATTCAGTGCTTCATCTTGTGTGAGCGCGTGTATATTAGCTTGTTCTTGTGTTTGTGCCTGTTCTTGTTGCTTTTCCTGCTCCTGCACAGGGAATAACGTTAACTGTGATTTAATATTTTCTGAAGTTGTACTTAAGTTAAATCGACCTTCTTGCCAATGGATCATACTTTGTTCGTTATCAATATTTAACAAGCTTGCATGTCCTTGACCTAACGTCAGTTCTGCTTGTAGTGTTGGTGTTAATAAATCATGCCATTGAAGGTGAATATTGCCACTGAGCTTGCTGTCGAGCATGATATTTTCATTTGGCCATAACGAGTTTAGTTGTGACAGTTCAGTGAGCAAAGCGAATGATAACTCACCTGATTGACCTATGCTTGCCGCTTTATCAGCACATAATTGAATTTCATCAGCTAACCAACAATGTGCGCCTATGATGAGTTGTTGATTGTTAGTATTAAAATCTAGTGAAATAGGCTCATTTGCATTAAGTTGCAAAGGTGAAATGCCAACACTTGCTGACGTAATTTCTCCTTGCCAACGTTCATTTTCTTCAAGCCAACGCCCTTGTATCGCTAGGGCTAAACTCTTTTTTCCCTGCCAGTTTAATTGCAACGATTGCTGATTAACTTGGCTATTAAATTGATTACTAAATTGGCTAGCAAAATTATTGAAATACAGATCGCTCCATCTCAGCTCATCGCTATTGAGTGATAACGCTAAGAGTTGCTTGTTTGCTAACGCATAACGACCATGAATTGATATTTCCTGACCAAAAAGCTGCCGCCAACTGATTTGCTTTATGTTGCCATCAAATGTTAATACTGGATCAACAAGTTCACCACTAATTTCAAATAAGCCTGTTAATTCGCCTTGTCCCTCATTTAGCCAGTCCTTTAACTCAAACGCTTTAACATCACCTTTGATATGCCACGCATCATCACTATAACCAGCAAGATTTAATGTTGTTTCTCCTAAGCTTGCATGAAAGTTACTGGGAGAAATTTGTTTATTTTGGCTAACATGGATATTGCCTGTAGCGCGAAAATTTTTGTCATTAATAATGCCGTGTAAGTTGGTATTGCTAAGTGCAAAAGCCCAATGCTTACCTTGTATATTGCCTTGGCTATTTGCTGTACCCGTTAGCCGACCTTTTAGATCTGAATAAAGTTTAGGTAAGGTAAAACCCGATGAATCTATGTTTATATCCCACTGAAGATTGTCTAAATAATCAAATCTACCTGTAAGATATAATGCACTAGCACTTTTCGCATCGGTAAATTCGAGAGAACGAATTGCTAAACTTTTATTTGCGTGAGTTGTCTCTAACTCAATCGCGGCATTGTCATAACCAAAAGCTGAAATGAACCCTTCAAGCTCAATTGTTTGTTGATGCCTATTTCCTGATGCATTGATTTTCACGGAGCTTGGTTTAACAAGCAATTCTTCATCACTATTTTGAAGTGAATCAAGCAAATCAAGCGGAATTTTTGTGGCATTAAGCGTTAGTTCAAAAGGCATATCTGTTTCAAGTGGTTGCACATGTGCCGTTGCTTTCATGCCCAAGCTGCCTGTTGATTCAAGCTTTAGAGCAAGTTTTTGCAAATCGCCGCTTATGTCCAGTTTTTGCTCACTATTTTCTAGCGATGGCCAGTATGGAAAGTGATTGATTTTACTTGATAAGTTTATATGTACAGGAAATTGCTCAGTAAGTGCTACGTGTCCTGATGCGGAAAGTTGGCCAAATTCTTTACTTAATTCTTTATCTGCGTTGGCTTTTAAACTTGCGTAAGTTGTCACTAATTTTTTTAAGGTTATTTTGCTTGCTGCCCA
>DAINNQ010000452.1:0-2437 GCA_036735825.1 Alteromonadaceae bacterium
ATACCAGAAAAGGTTTTGTGCCGTGGAATACGAATGTTATGACAGACCTTTAAACGTAAGCGTCCGCCAATCTACACCGTAATAGATTTCATATTCCAAGGTAACAGCTTTTCTACATCGACATGTTCATAACTTAGTTGTTCTAGGCAATGTGCAATATAATCAAACGGTGTTAAGCCATTAGCCTTCGCGGTTTCAATTATCGAGTACAACATTGCACTGGCTTTCGCGCCGTTAGCCGTATTTGAGAACAGCCAGTTTTTTCGGCCAATCACGAACGGTTTGACTGCTCGCTCAGCACGATTGTTGTCTATGTTTAGATCACCATCCTCAATAAAGCGGACCAGTTTATGCCATTGGTTTTTACAATATTGAATGGCTTTTCCTAGCGCACTTTTCGGTGGTACGTTGGCTTTTTCTAACCACTGATAAAACTGCTCAAGCAGTGGCTTGGTTTTTTCCTGACGAAGCTGGTATTTTTCATTGGCGTCTTTATCTTTAAGGCTGATTTCTATCCGGTAGAGTTTTTGTATCATGCTCAACGCCATATCGGCTTTGCCGGTTTTACCTTTGGCTTGAGCCGTTTGAGCCTCGATAAATTTACGGCGCGCATGTGCCCAACAGCCAACTAACATTGCTGATGTTTTTTCATAACCGGCATAACCATCCACTTGCAAATAGCCCGTAAAGCCCGACAGATAATCAACCGCACACTGACCAGCCCTACCAGATTGATAATCAAACAAGACAATATTGGGGATGTCACCGGTGCTCGGTGAATCGGTTCCTGTGCAGTAAAGCCACATATAACTTTTTATTTTATCTTCATTAATCACGTTGAGCGTGGTTTCATCTGCTTGAATCACGCCTTGTTGTAATAATACTTCCTGTAACTTTGCATAAAGAGGTTTAAATAAGTCACTGCTTTTCATCATCCAATTGGCCATCGTTTTACGGCTCAGTGCAATGCCGTATTGCTTGAATAAGCTTTCCTGGCGATAAAGTGGCAGTGCATATTGGTATTTGCTGGTGATGATTTGGCTCAGCAATGTTGCTGTCGCAAACCCTTTAGGAATTGGACTGGGTGGCACAGGGGCTATTTTTATTTGCGTTGACGTACCTTCTTTTTCACACGTACGACAACTGTATTTTAACCGAACATGTTCAATCACTTTGACTTGGGCTGGAACGAACTCAAGCTTTTCGCTACGCTCATCACCCATTTGATGCAATTCATTACCACAACAAGCACAGGTTTTATCTTCGATATCATAAATGATGGTTTCACGCGGTAAGTCTGCGGGCAATTTCTGACGAAGGGGTTTCTTCTTAGTAATGGCGAGAAGCGGCTCATCATCTTCTTCAACTACATCAAGCTCTGCTTCTGCTTCATTAAACAAATCCCCCTGTGCGGGATGTCCTTCGCTACTCGCGCCAAAACGTTGCTGTTGGGCAAGGCGAAACTGCTCCTCTAGAAACATCAAGCGTGCCGCTTGTTTAACGAGTAATTTTTTTAAAAGTACCGGATCATCCGGTAATGAATCAATCTCATCAGTCATGCTGATATTTTATCAAAAATATTAGCTAACTTGTTGGTATTGTTTAGATTATTTGGTGATCGTTAAAAGCTACTTATGATCACCGGTTATAAGGAGACGGTTTCATAACTAATGGCTTGATGCCCAAGTACATCAAAGCCATCAAATAGCCAATGTAACTGTTGCTCGGATAAGTGCATTGATTGCCCACTGAGTTTAGTTGGCCACTTGAATTTGTCTGTTTCGAGGCGTTTATACCACAAGGCAAAGCCGGTGTTATCCCAATACAATACTTTAAGTTTATCCCGACCCTTGTTGCAAAATACAAAGACACTGCCCGTTAACGGCGAGCGCTCCATTTGCTGTTCAACGATAGTCACTAAACCGTTAATCGATTTTCTAAAATCAACGAAATTTCGATAAAGGAACACCTCGGGTACCGAGGTAAACATGTTCATGAAGCTAGTCCATTAAGTAGCTCAGCGATGAACTGCGCTGAGGTATCGCCAGGTAATAATAACTTACCTACCGACGTGATGAGCGTAATATTTAGCTCTGCCTTCGTTGGTGTTAATGTGGTTTGTTTGGATACAATTTGTGCGTGAATAAAACCCTTGTTGTCTCGCGCTTTGTCGACCATGGCTTTGCGGGAATAAAAATACTTTGGATTTAATTGATGTTGAAGGCAAAACTGCGGCACAGACAAACCACTGGCGATTTGCTTCTCAACAAGGTGTTTCCACTCATCAAACGTTTTGCGGGTCATACGTTGCTCCTTTATATTAACTGGAGCAACTTTACGATAGGAAATTAATCAGAGAAATGTGCTATTGGCCGGACGCTTACCTTTAAACTTGTAGAGTCAATAAATTCAATGCCTGTAGGCTTTCCCTTGAGTG
>DAINNQ010000453.1:0-2429 GCA_036735825.1 Alteromonadaceae bacterium
GTTACTTATTATTTTTGTAGAAACTTCGTTACTTTGAGTATTATTTTTAATATTTTTTAGATTTTTTTGCTCGGCTTTCTTTTTCTGCGCCAATTGATAGTTTTCATCAATTGGGGCTAACCCTGAAGGTAAAACACTCGGTATTGCTGGCATTAAACTTTCATCCGTTAACGTTGCCATAAATTCAACAACTAACTGCATTTCATCATCGGTTAAATTTGGCTCTGATATGTGCCAATGCAGCAGCATTTCTTCCCCTTCAGGCACTGAATTTCCTCTACCATCATTATAAAACTTAACCGTATCAAGTAATTTATCGTAGCGACCAGAATGCATATAAGGCGCTGATTTAGTGATATTTCTTAAGGTTGGCACTTTAAAACCGCCCCGTAATTTCGGTGCGTTATAGGTTTTCTCTGCCCCTATGTCTAACGCGCGACCTTCGGGCTCTGGTGTGCCAATAACTGCCACTTGATTGTTAGTAAATAACGGCGGTTGATGACATTCAGCACAACGGGCAACAAAAGATCGAAACACATTCAACCCTGCAATTTCTCGCTGGCTCAACGCTTGATGATAACCATGAGCATATCGATCATAACGGCTATTTAACGAAATCAATGATGTTTGAAAGGCGGTTAGCGCGGTATAAACTTGTGATAATTCAATAGCTTCATTGTTTGGAAATGCCTGAGTGAACATGGCTACATAGTCATTATTATTGCGCAGCGTTGCTAATAAATTCTCTGGTGTATTGCCCATTTCAAGCGGATCAAATAATGGCCCTTGGGCTTGTTCTTCTAGGGTTTTTGCCCTCGCATCCCAAAAAAACTTATCAACAAAGGCTACATTCCATAACGTGGGGGCTGAACGAGCGACTTTTTCGCCCGTGATACCAACACTTCGATCTAAGTCATCACTAAAGCCTTTATCAGGTTGATGACAACTTGCACATGAAATGGAACCGTCTTTAGATAATGCAGGATCAAAAAATAAATAACGTCCCAAGTCTATTTGCGCAGGTGTAAAACCGTCACGATGCGCAGGTAATGACGTGCGTGTTCCACCTAGTCCTTTATTTTGCACTGAGGTGTAAAACTGATATTGGGTGAGTAATCGACAAACGCCTTGGCTTGTTAATTCAAAACTCGGTGGACAATGTGACGACAAGGTAAAATCAGCACTTTTTTGCTGAGCCAAAACACTGTGACTGATAAAGAGACTAGCAATAATGAGCAACCTAATCATAACTATCACTCTAGGCTATTTCTGCGAGGCAATATAATGCAAAATATCATCAAGCTCTTTACCTGATGTGGTTGTGGCCATCATCGCCATTTGTCGACCAAATCTATCGTTTGCTGCGGTTCCTCTAATGCCATTAACAAAATTCTTCATTTGTCGCTGCAAATAATCAATATGTTGACCCGACAATTTGGGCGCATTAAATGACTCGTTTCCTTCTGCTTGTCCACCATGACAAGCACCGCATTTTGCTTGGTAATAACGACTACCGTTTTTTAAATCTCCTGACGTTTCTTGCGAAATGTCACTTTGAGGTAACGACGCTAAATACGTCGATAATTCGGGAACTTCCTTGTTATTGTCTAGTTGTTGGCTAAGCGCAACCATTTGCTTGCCATAAGTGTCTTGTTGATGCTCGCCGCGTAAACCCTGTTTAAAATTATTCAGTTGTCTTGCTAAATAACTGGCAGATTGTCCAGCTAGCGCTGGCGAGTGAAGTTGGCTATTGCCCTGAGCTTTTTCGCCATGACATGCAATACATTGTTGGTAACTTGTTGGCATTTGCTCAGCATTGCTGATCAAAGGAATCAATGAAGATATAAAAATAATGACCGGAAAAAGCGCTAAACCTAGCGATTTTATCCTTGCTACAACATTAAAGAAAATACTCTTGCTCATAAAGAATAATCACCCAGCCATTTATCCCACGTTAGATATTTAACTATATGAGGATTATTCAATTATTGCTGACGGATTATAAAAAAAAGCTGACGTATTTCAAAAACAGTCTTACTTTTAGAAAATACTCATGAGCACTTTCATAAATAAGCCATTTAAAAACAGAGAATTAGATAAAAACAATCAACTTGATTGATCTAAATGTTTTTTACGATATTCGGTAGGCGTTATGCCGTGTGTCGCTTTAAACGCCTTATTAAATGAACTTAAACTTCGAAATCCGCTTTCTAATGCCAACGTTAATACGGGTAAATGACTAAAGTTAGGTTCAATCAAGTGAGTGGTAACTTCTTTAATGCGATAAAAATTGAGGAAGTCATTAAAATTGCGAAAATTTAACTCGCCATTAATTAAGTTTCTTAATTTGTATTCATGAATGGCTAAATGTTTTGCTAAACCAGCGATGGTCATGCCATCTTGTTGATACAGCTTATCTTGCTCCATTG
>DAINNQ010000454.1:0-2392 GCA_036735825.1 Alteromonadaceae bacterium
GCCGATGATTTAAATAAAAAGCCCACAAAACTAACATCTTGTGGGCTTGTAAAAAACTATTGAACTTTCACCACTTCTCCTGATTTCATGACAAAATCAACATCAAGTAGTTCTTCAATATTAACGAGAGGACTGCCATCAGTAGCAATAATATCAGCCATTTTACCGACTTCTAAAGTCCCTAAAGATTCACTTCTATTAATTAAATCAGCTGCATTGACCGTTGCTGATTTAATAATATCAGCAGCTGACATACCCGCTTTATACATTAACACAGCTTCTTGAGCATTTATGCCATGCTTAGAAACCCCACTGTCAGTACCAAAAGCAATGTTAACACCTGCTTGATAAGCCTTAGCAAAGTTGCCTTTCATATCTGTACCCACTTTAATGGCTTTAGCTTTTTGAGATTCAGATAAAATATCGGTATTTTTTGCCATTTGTAAAACGGTTTCACCAGCCAACAAAGTAGGAACAAGGTAAGCCCCCGTCTTTTTAAATAGCTTATAAGATTTTTCACCTGCATAAGTACCATGTTCAATACTAGCAACTCCAGCTTCTAAGGCGGCAATAATGCCATCTTCTTGGTGAGCATGACTGGCAACCTTCGCTCCCATTCGTTTAGCAGCAAGCACCACTTCCTTTAACTCATCCATTTCCATCTGTTGACCAGTACCGGTAGCACGATCGGTTAACACACCGCCAGTTGAAGTGATTTTGATTAAGTTAGCACCATATTTAATGGCATGGCGAGCCGCTCGGCGACAATCAAAAGGACCATCACAAACTGTTTTGTTACTTTCATCATGAAACTCCATTAGCTCAGGACTAACACCACTTACATCTGCATGCCCCCCTGTAATACCGACTCCACCAGCAGCAATTATTGTCGGCCCTTGCATCCAACCTTTATCGATAGCATCTCGTAAAGCATACATTTCTTGCGAGCTTGAACCAACATCGCGTACCGTAGTAAACCCTGCATTTAATGTGCGCATTGCATGCATATGAGATTTCATTTGCATTAATTGAGATGACATTTTTAAAGCATCACTGTCATTTTTGGGGCCTAATTCCCCTTGCAAATGAACGTGCATATCCATTAAACCTGGCATGACAAAACTCGAAGACAAGTCAATGAACTTGGCATCTTTAGCAATTGATTCCGGTGAAATAAACCCCTTTTTCACTGAGATGATTTTGCCGTTTTCTACTACAATAGTTTGCTGCTTTTCAGGTGCTTGCCCTGGCACAGCTAGCAATTCACCTGCGTGGATCACTTGTGTTTGCGCGTTGAGTGTTAATGAAAAAATGGAAGAAATTGCTAACGATACTAACTTGATTGCATGGTTTGACATATATACTCGCCTTTTATAGTTATTTTTCTTAGCATTTACCTTAGCAAGGATGGTAGAAGATGCAATGTCAAAGTGGATAAAATCACCTTTTTTAAGGTTGAATAACGAAAACGACTGTTCACAAGGCTTGCCGCCTCATTGAATCAAGCGAATTTAGCCAAGTTAAGCCATCAAAAAAACCAATTCAGAAAGCCAAATCAAAAAATCAGCAAGTAGTTAGCTCTGTAAGTAAAATAAAACAGAAAAAAATAGCAAAAACAAAAAGACCAGCATAGTGCTGGCCTTTTGGAATAATGCTAAATCATGAATTAATGGTGATGACCACCAACGCCGTGAGCATGGCCGTGTTCTACTTCTTCAGCCGTTGCTTCGCGCACGTCAATCACTTCTAAATCAAACGTTAACACTTTACCTGCTAACGGTGGATTAACATCAACAGTCACCATAAAACGCCCCGGTTTGATCACAGTAACTTGACGTTGACCTTGTTCCGTTTCAACAACCGCGGTCATACCTGCTTGCCATTTCGCATTTTTGCTTGGTAAACCATGAAGATGTTTAACAGGTACACGTTGAATCATATCTTCTTTACGCTCACCGTATGCATCTTCTGGCTGTAAAGTTACTGAGAATTTATCACCAGCAGCTTTGTCAGTTAACGCATTTTCAACGCCTACTAACATATTGTTAAAACCATGCAAATACGCAAGCGGGTCTGAACCATGAGACGATTCTAATTCCTCGCCTGCTTCATTTTTTAGTGTGTAGTGAAATTGCACAACTGTTTTGTCAGTTATTTTCATGAATGTTCCATTTAGTAAAAATTTTTCGCGAGTTTAGCAAAATGATCAACATCAATATATGGTATTTACGACTTTATTTTATGCCCAAAGCAATAAAATCACGACGCTAGCAATGATTAAAAACATACCAATATATTCTTTTAACGTGATTTTCTCTTTAAAAATACGGTAAGTTAAGAACAGAGTGATAAAAAATTCCACTTGCCCTAATGCTTTAACGTAGGCCGCATT
>DAINNQ010000455.1:0-2388 GCA_036735825.1 Alteromonadaceae bacterium
AATTACAAGCTTATTAAAGCTACGCCAACTCATATTGAAGCACTTAGAGCTTGGTTTCCAACAAAAGCGGAGATTGATAAATGGGCTGGTCCTAACTTTCGTTTCCCTCATACAAAGTCAACTTTTTTGCATGACATTAATTATCAACAATTAGCGTCTTATTGCCTTATTGAAATGGATAGAGATGAAAAAGAAGGTGCTGTGATTGCTTTTGGACAGTTTTATCAGCGCTTAAATCATTGTCATTTAGGAAGGTTAGCCGTTAATCCTGCTTATCGAGGTCAAGGAGTGGCATCACACTTGATTGACGTTTTAGCTGAGGTAGGAAAAAAAGCCTTATCGCTTTCGTCATTATCTCTGTTTGTTTTGGCAGATAATACGCCCGCGCTAAATTTATATAAAAAACTGGGGTTTAAAGAACAAACCTATCCAGAGGAAATTCCTCTAGATCATTGTTTATATCTGATTAAAAATTAAGATTTTGGATTTGAATTAATCTTGGTCTTGCTCTTGTTCGTGGTCATGCTCAGCATGATTATCTTGAATAAATTGAACTAAACGACGACTGTTCACTTTATTTTTACAACGAGCATGAAGACGTTTACGTTGAATCGAATGTGATATTTTTTTCGTTCTTGGCATGTTATTTTTCCTCTTTACTTACAGCTTTCATTCACTTGTTTTATTTACTTAGTCATTATTCATAACAATAACGTTGGTAAGCTTAAAGTATATCCTTTCAAACATATTGTTATCTAAGTATGAACCACTTTAGCGAATAAGTATGACTTTTTTATGACATGCCAGTGTCTTAATTGTTTCAAAATATTATCCCGCACTGACAACAACATCCACGTCTTGATGTTCAATGCTAGGATCTAATTGTTGCTGCTTTAACTTTTCAAGTTGTTCAGCTTCTTGCAATTTCTGCTTTTCTATTAACTCTTGTTGTTTGTCGTCCATCCAACTCAATGTGTCGTAATAACGGCGAATGTTTTCAACATAATTAATAGGTTCATCACCACGAGCATAGCCATATTTAGTATGTTTATAGTATTTTTTCTGTTTCAGTAAAGGTAAGCGTTCTTTCACGTCTATCCAACGATCTGGATCGCCACCTTGTTGTTTGGTAATTTTTCGTGCGTCATTTAAATGCCCTAAACCTACGTTATAAGAAGCTAAGGCAAACCATAGTCTATCTGGGTGCGGTACTCGTGCAGGCATACGCTCAAACATTTGCTTGAAGTATTTTGCCCCGCCGCGAATACTTTGCTCAGCATCTAATCGACTTTTTATCCCCATTTGTTTGGCAGTTGGCAAAGTTAACATCATCATGCCTCTGACACCGGTATGTGAACGCGCATGTGGTTCCCAGTGGGATTCTTGATAACTAATAGCCGCTAATAAACGCCAATCAATCTCTTGTCCATATTTTTCAAATAATGGTCGATATTGAGGTAATTTATTTTCAACCGCCTGAATAAATAAACGCGTATCTACATAGTTGAAGTCTTCAACATGCCCGTAATACTTATCATCAAGCGCCAACAACTCGCCATTGTGATGTACTTCACCAAAAAATTCGATCAGGCTTGCTAGAATTGAATCATCGCCCTGTTTACTGACTAACCACGCCATAGGTTCAGATTGCTTAATCGTAAAACCGACGCTGATTTCAGGATAATATCGTCTATTCACCGCTAAGCTATGACTGTCAATGATGGTGTAGTCAATTTCTTCAGCTAAAATTTGCAAAAGTAATTCTTCATTATCGAGCTCTGCATTTTCTTGCCACGACAAATTTGCATGACTATTTGAGAGTGTTTGCAGGTTTTCTACATGACTAGAATTTGCGGTAACCACTAATTTACCTGTAAGTTCTGACAACTCTCTAGGACGCTCTTTACCTTGCTTAAAAACTAATTTTTGGCTGACATGATTATAGCTTGGCGCAAAATTATATTTGTCTAGGCGACTTTGCGTCACCGTTAAGCCAGCAGCAAGTAAATCTACTTGGCCATTGTCTACTTGTTCAAATAATTCACTTAAACTGTAACTGGCCGATATTTTTAATTCCACGCCTAACGAGTCAGCATATTTCTTTGCTAATTCATATTCAAAGCCAGTATCTCCTTCTGCACCAACAAAATAACTTGTTGGCCCATAAAGGGTACCTACAGTGACATAACCTCGCTCTATTATTCTCGATAAACTTGCGGTTTCTTTTGGCGCTTTACAGCCTTGCAAACCCCAAGCTAAGGTCATCAATAAAATAATAAAACTGTTATTTTTTAAAATATTAAATAAAAAAATTCTCATAAGACCTTATTGTGTCTTGATTTTATTTTTTGTTAAAGACTTTTTTAAGTATAGCGTAAACAAGCTATT
>DAINNQ010000456.1:0-2386 GCA_036735825.1 Alteromonadaceae bacterium
GATGCCATGAGTCAGTAATTGCTGTAATAATTTAGGCGCTAAAAACTCTTGCCATTCAAAAGCATAAGCGTATGAATTTTCAACTATTGGAGTAAGTGCTTTTACACTGGGTTGCCAAGGTGACTCTGCGACATCCATTCCCCACGTACGGGCAACTTTTTGAACATTAATATCCATGGCTAATGGCATTGTCCACCCAGAAACATCATAAAAAGTATTATCTTGAAAGTTTGTCCCTTGGCCAAATAACGCTTGGATCACTCGATACTGTTTTTGCGCTAACGGCACATAATAACTTTGTTCTTTTTTAAATAAATTACCGTCTGAGCGGAAGTCTTCTGTGAGTGGATAAACTTGAATCTGATGTTGAGTTAACTTATCTAAAAAGGCATTAAGGCGATAATTGTCATGTGGTTCAGATATTAAATAACCACTGAATTTTTCTTTTTTCGCTTGTTGTTCAGACTCTTGGTAAAACTTCTGACGATAAGCAATAAATTGGTCACGATTTTGCCATGCCCCTTCAATTGTCGATAGCGAGGTTAATACATGATTTTTAATGCCATATTCAAAGGTTAATAAACCATTAATGCTATCTTGTTGAAAACCTCTACTGCTCGCTTGCTCGAACAGCACGCCTACTCCACCATTAATATCTGGGTAAGTAGAGCCTTTACCGTAATAAAAATCATCAAAACTCTCTTGGCTGTAATACAAACGATTTTCACTGTCTAGGGCAGCACCATGAAATGTGGCTAACAATTGCGTTAGCTCAGTATTCGCTTTGGGTGTTAGCGGATGAGTTCTGGTAGGAATACCCGGCTGAAAGAAGTAACTGCTATTAGCACCCATTTCATGAAAATCACCTAAAACATGTGGTTGATATTGATGGAAATAAGCTAAACGATTACGGCTTTCTTTTTGTGATAGCAACAACCAATCTCGGTTTAAGTCAAAGCCAAAATGATTGGTTCTACCTGTACGCCAATCTTGATGATGTTCAATATGATTAGGATCTGCATTTGGCGTTGTGCCGCGATGAGTATTTACCCAGTTAACAAAACGATCCATACCATCAGGGTTTATGCTCGGTTCAAGCACAATAATCGTATTTTCAAGCAACTGCTCTACTGATTTTTCTAAACTAGCCGCAAGGTGATAAGCAACAACAAGTGCCGCATGACTGCCACTTATTTCGTCACCATGCACTGAGTAGCCTAACCAAATGACTAATGGTTGATCTTTTTGTGCTTTATCATTCGTACTTTTATTCAATAATTCAGGCAAACGAGCCAAATTATCTGGATGAGAAATGGTTAATAAGATTTGCTTGCGAAGCTCTTGTGTTCGACCAATATCGGTTAACTGCACTTTCTTCGAGTTTGCTGCTAATTTTTGTAAATAATCGATCAGTTGATCGTGACGAATATGACGCTCACCAATACCAAAGCCTAAACTTGCTTCTGGTTTAATAATCGTTTGGTCATACAAGTGAGTGCTAGGTAAGTATTGTTCAACTTTTGCCGCTTGCGAAGCCAAATTAACGCTCGAAAAAAAAATTATAAATATCATCAATCGAAATGACATAGTTTTCCCTATTCAGGTATCAGTTTTATTTATCTGCCCACAAAATAACAAACTCTCGATATATCAGCTAGTACTTCACTCCTACAAACCCGTCGTTTTATCTCTTTTTTACCTCTATTTAATCAAAATCAAAGAACAACGAGAAAATAGTCTCGCAATCACTAGCACATCTTTCATAAGCAGAGTAAAATGGCGATACTTGACTAAATTAGTCAAGTATCATGTTTAACCCTGCAATATAATAGTGAAGTAAAGAGCGAATTTTCATCATGATCACAATTTCAGAAACAGCCCAAGCACATTTTGTTAAGTTATTATCGCAGCAAACTGAAGGCACCAGCATTCGCGTTTTTGTTGTTAATCCAGGTACTGCAAGTGCGGAGTGTGGTGTTTCTTATTGTCCTCCTGATGCTATTGAGCCAGAAGATATTGAAATTCCTTTTGAGCATTTTTCAGCCTATATCGACACGGAAAGCAAACCTTTTCTTGAAGAAGCAGAAATTGATTTCACCACTGATCAAATGGGCTCGCAGTTAACGTTAAAAGCGCCAAACGCTAAATTACGTAAAGTTGCTGATGATGCACCACTATTTGATCGTGTTGATTATTTTCTTAAAGCCGAAGTCAATCCTCAGCTTGCGGGTCATGGTGGTGAATGTACCTTAATGGAAATCACTGATGACGGTTACGCGGTTCTACAATTTGGCGGTGGCTGTAATGGTTGTAGCCAAATTGATGTTACGGTAAAAGACGGCATTGAAAAACAATTGATCGAAATGATGGGTGATGAAATCAAAGG
>DAINNQ010000457.1:0-2384 GCA_036735825.1 Alteromonadaceae bacterium
CAACAAAATATGCTGGTTTACCGAAACCAGCACGTTGTATTTAATGATTATCATTAAAATAAGATATTAGACTTTAATGTTGATGTTATGCCCGCTATTCCCCACAGGTGGTAGTGCGACAGTATCAACACTTGCTGAATTAATCAGTTTAAGTGCCATCTGCCCTTCTATTTCTTGTTGAGTTTGAGCTTTTTTTGCCGTCAAAACAGCATGAGATGTATCAGTATTTGTTTGAACAGAATCTGTAGAACCAAGGGTAATTGACATAAAACCTCTCCAAGTAAATTGCTCATTACTAAAGTACAACGTTTTAGTAAATTCTAGACCCTGTATCGGCAAATAACCAAATTTCTGAAATAAAAAAAGGTGCTAATCAGCACCTTTAATATTTATAGACCGAGTATCAACTAGTTAGCAGGTAATGTTGGCACTGATATTCCAGCCATTTCCAGCATTACACGCACAACTTGGCAGCTATAACCAAATTCATTATCGTACCAAACATATAATACTGCACGATCACCATCAACAATGGTTGCTTGTGAATCGACAACACCCGCATAACGAGAACCAACAAGATCTGTAGATACTATTTCAGTTGACGCAGTGTAATCTACTTGATTTTGTAACTTTGAGTTTAACGAAATTTGGCGTAAATAATCATTTAGCGCTTCTTTTGTCGTTTCTTTTTTCAAGTTCAAATTCATAATAGCCATAGAAACATTAGGTGTTGGTACACGAATAGCGTTTCCAGTTAATAAGCCTTTTAACTCAGGTAAAGCTTTAGCAACAGCTTTTGCGGCGCCAGTTGTACTGATAACCATATTTAATGGTGCGCTTCGGCCTCTACGAGGTGCTGGATGATAATTATCAATTAAGTTTTGATCATTGGTATAAGAATGAACGGTTTCAACATGGCCGTTACGAATACCGTAATGATCGTTTAATGCTTTTAATACCGGAGTAATAGCATTGGTTGTACAGCTAGCAGCAGAAATAATTTTATCTTCAGCTAAAATCATGTCTTCATTAACGCCATAAACAATATTCTTAATATCGCCTTTAGCAGGAGCAGTAAGTAAAACTTTTGCGACACCCTTAGATTGTAAATGTTGACCTAGACCTTCTTCGTCACTCCAAATACCTGTGTTATCAACAACTAATGCATTGTTAATTCCGTACTCAGTATAATCGATTTCTGAAGGTGATTTCGCATAGATCACTTTAATGAATGCACCATTAGCTTTAATCACATTGTTTTCTTCATCAATGGTAATGCTGCCATTAAACGCACCATGAACAGAGTCACGACGAAGTAAACTCGCACGTTTTGCTAAATCACCGTCTTTACCTGGGCGAATAACAATAGCGCGTAAATTTAATGTTGAACTTGGGCCCGCTCTTTCGATTAACAAACGTGCTAATAAACGACCAATTCGACCAAAACCATATAAAACGACATCTTTTGCCGCTTGCTTCTCAGAGTTGCGACAAATATCTGTTAATTCTTTTTCTAAAAATTGTTCAATAGATAAGCCATTAGCTTGGCCTTTAAATAAATAACGATATGCGAGTTTACCAACGTCAATTCGAGCAGGTACTAAATTCATTTTGCTTAATGTTTCGATAAAAGGAAAACTTTCGCGTAAACGAAGTTTACTTTCTTCATGTAAAGCTACAGACTTATGAGCTTTAATAATGTCGATTGCAGAAGCATTAACAAGTGGGCGTCCGTAAATAGATACCTCAATACCTTTGTTTCTAAAAAGCTGACCAATAATTGGTTGCATGTTTTCAGCAAAAGTTTGACGTTCTTGCCAGCTAGTTTGATATTGTTCCTCAAGATGAGAAGTCATTGCGTAAACCTTTTTATTTCAGTCAATTGAACGATGTACTATTATTAATTATAGTGAACTTTAACAATAGTGAAATGCGGGGCGTATTGTAATAGAACATGAAAGATTACGCCATAGGTTACATAATTTTTATCTTAATTACTCTGGAATAATTAATGAAAATTTCTGTTTTAATAGTGAGCTTTATCACTTTTGTTTTAACCGCTTGTGATTCTGGGCCCAATTATGCTCAGCTTTGTAATGAAAATCCCGAAATATGTGAAGAGTTTCATGATGATTCATGGTGTAAAAAAGAACGAATTGAAGTTGGCTTGGCAAATATCGACTTCAAAGCAACACCAAAAGACTTACAAATGTTTCGCCAATTAATTGCCTATGAAAATTACGAAAAATGTGTCTCACATGCCGCAAAAATTGAGCATATCAAATTAAAAGAAAAGAAATCCCGTCGTATTGAAAATATGATGAAAGCTCGTGAAAAATTAGAAGAAATTGCTGAATTAACAAAAGATTCTGAACATCCAAGAT
>DAINNQ010000458.1:0-2380 GCA_036735825.1 Alteromonadaceae bacterium
GTGATGAGTGACTATTAGCCTGCATTAATCTTGTATAAAAAGTATTAATTGCTTTAATAAATAAGTAATTACAAAAAAGTTAAATATTTATAAAGATCAGAGCATAAAAACAGGTTATTATTTAATCAACTCTTGTTATAAACAAATGATCTTAGTGATTTGTTCATCTAAAGAGTCTCCAACGTTTCATGAATTTTGCCCAGTTTACTGGGCATTTTTTTATCATTAACAAGATGAAATTAATGATGAGGATTTTTGCTCATTAATACGTTAATGGTTAAACGGTTTATTGAAGCATACCCGCTTAAATCATCATTAACCTTGCTTAGGGTGAAGAGTCACTTTATTACGGCCTGACTCTTTTGATTGATATAAAGCTGCATCGGCGCATTCTATCCACGCTTCATAACTTTTTATACTGGCATCAACTTCAGCTAAACCAATACTGACCGTATATTTTAAATCAATATCATTATGCTTCACCACTGAGCTTGCTACTTCACGTCTTAACCTTTCGGCAAATACTTGTGCATTTTCAATCGTTGTATCGGCAAGCAAAATAGCAAATTCTTCGCCGCCATAACGGCCAGAAACATCAGTTTCTCGCACATGAGCATGAATCAAGGCAGATATATGGCGAATAACTTCATCACCCACTAAGTGACCGTAGCTATCATTTACCTTCTTGAAGTGATCTATATCTAACATCACTAAACAACTCGGATTAGCACTACGAACCCATCTTTTATATTCCGTTTGTAAGCAGAATTCCCAATGGCTTCGATTAAATAACCCTGTTAATCCGTCAGTTTGGCTTAATATTGCTAAATCCCTATTGGCTTGTTCTAAATCTTTTTTATGAATCGCATTGTCCGTTACATCATAAACAATTAAACATAAATGCGTTACTAAGCCTGTCGATGACATTAAAGGAATAAACGTGGTGTTCTGATACATATAATCGGCAGTACCAGTAATCGGGCGATAGTTTTGAAATTTAAATAAATACGGACGTTGTTCCCAAATTGTAAAAGCTTTGTTTTTAAGCATAAAGACAGATTCTGATTTACGAATAAACCACTCTTTGGGAATTTCTTCAAACATTTCAAATATTTGTTTACCTTTCACTTCTCGAGGTAACAAGCCACTATGATTTTCCATAAAACCATTCCATATTTGAATGTTATATTGACGATCTAGCACCACCAACCCAACGTCAATGGTATGTAGCATTTCCATCAACCAGTGTAATTCGTTAATTTGATCGGTTTCTAATGACATAATTAATCCAATAAATAAGCAATTTTATTATTCAAGGTTTTCATGGACTCTTCGGTAAATAGCAATAGTAAATCACATTTTATCGGGTAGTTTTCAATATTGTAGCTAATTTCTATCGCAAGAGTTCTTTTCCATTTCGTGGAGTTAGTTGCGATGAGTTCTGATATTTTTCGATGCTGACCAAGTACGACAGGATGTCCTTGGCTAAACGACATATCTAATTGCTCAGAAATCCCCTTCAAACATGCACCAATTAAGACATTGGACATATCCATTAATAATTCTAATTCCGTACTTTCATCAACGTCGTATTGATAATGCATTAACGAAGCAACGTCTTTGAAACTAGAATCATTTAAGATCAGTAGAGCTTCACCAGAAATACCTGCACCAATAAACCCCTGACAAACTCCAGAAGTGCTTTCATGTGCTTCAACAGCAGAAAGCGCCATACTGAGCTCACTGACCTCAATAAGATTGACATTGGGAATAGGTAGAACGACAAAAACATCCAGCAACCTCGCCAAGAGATCACCAGCTTGCCCCATAGCAACGTTCGCAATTTCTTGATAACAATCTCTTAAGTCTGGCTCTAAACTAGCCAAAGGTTCATGAGACTCAACTTTTTTCTCAACTGCGGGCTTTACTGGTTCGGTGATAGGAGCTAAATTAACTTTTTCTTCAATAACCGTATTAAAGGCGGGAATTACTGCTTCATTTTCATTACTAAAAATACCATAGGCTTTTAGTATTTCTGTCAATTTCTCTTTGTTAACCGGTTTTTTTATAAAATCAAGAGCGCCCATACTTGTCACTCGTTGATGTGCAGCCGGCTGAATGTCTCCTGAAATGACGACAACCATGGTGGGAAGATCTTGCTTTACTATCGCTTCTAAAACTTCATAGCCATCCATTTCTGGCATGTTTAAATCCAATAAAAGCACATCACCTTTACCTGCTTTTATCGCATCTATCGCTTCAAAACCATTTGTAGCAAAGCTAATATCAACTTCCCAGCCATCAGGTAACGATTTCGCTACTTGTTTACGCGCCATATTTGAATCATCACAAATTAATAGGGCTGTTGACATACTCATAC
>DAINNQ010000459.1:0-2375 GCA_036735825.1 Alteromonadaceae bacterium
GATCGGATCTTGGAACAGGCATTTAGTTCATTTTCTTAAACAAGATTCGGGTTAAGTAGGTAAAATAGCAAAAAAGCGATGAGCATCTGTTCAAATAAAAGCATTAATAATGCTTTGAGAAATAAAAAGAGGGTTAAAAGGAAAATTAAAAAGTAAGAGAAAAGGAAATAAGAATCAATAATTGGTCGGGATAGCAGGACTTGAACCTGCGACCTCACGTCCCCCAGACGCACGCGCTACCAGACTGCGCTATATCCCGATTTACTTATTGTTCGCGCTGTATATTAACGATTTACATCATGAATGCAACGAATAATCACGCTTAATATCACAAGTGAATATTTATTGAGCAGCTTGATTTAATTTAGCAAACTGTTTGATAAAATTTACCCCATCTATCATCAATGGAAAATCAGCACTGATAGTAATAGGTGACTCTAATTGCCTTGAATAACTTTGAAAATTACCATTTTGATCAATAAATACCGACTTATCTTTATTAAATACCATAATGCCATCAGACATAGTGTTGGCAATAACCCGATCTTTACTAAGTTCAACAATATTACTGCCAGCACTGTAATGGTTCGTTGGAATATCACAATGTAGCCAGTTTTTCATTAATGTCGGTTGAATATCCATATGACTGGTTAATAAACTCATTTTCTTCTTGATAGCTTGTTCAGGCATCACTAATAATGCGGGTTTTATCGTCAGGCTTGTTTCTTTTTCATCGTTGCCAATAGAGCTGATCCAAATATTATCTTTAATGGCTTTATTTCTTTGCGTCAATGTTAAGGCATCAATAAATAATTCATATTGGTAATGATCTCCTGATTTAAAGAAAAACACATGCAGACCAGGAGTAAACTTCTTCAATTGATTCGTTGAAATTAAGCTAGAAATATTCGCTTTTTGTTGAGTGTTATCAAAAAACTGATTGTAGTATGAAATGTCATAACTATCGTCATTTTTCTTACCGACAATAGTCAATGAAGAGGTTAAATTTTTAGCCTCTAACAACGAAAACCATAATGGTTTATTCCCACTTGCTAAAATATCATTTTTATAGATAGAAGGTAGGCTGTATAAGAGGTTGAACAAAGCATCTTTAGGTAACGCGTTATCGATATGCTTAGATAATTGAGTGTTGCTAGCGCTTATTCTTTGCTGAAAACGCTGCACTTGTTCTTCCGTTAACAGCTTATCTGTTAACACCAAAAATGTTGATTGGTTTATGGGTAAATCACTTTGGCATTGATCAATATTTGGAAAGCTAGGGAGCGGTTCTTTAAATGATAATGAGCTAGTGCGACGAGCTAAATAATCGTCTTTATCGAACATACCATACTTCGTTAATAAGGTTTTCGCTGTCGATGGGTATGATAAAGGTAACACCGTATCTTGTCGCAAAATATCGTATTCAAGATTAGCGTCAGCCCAAATATGTAAAAGATGACTGGCAAAAAATGAAGACACTAAACCGATAACTACAAATTTTGCGAACATGGTTTTTTGTAAGTCCCTTAAATGTTTCCACGCATAATTACTGACAATTAATTGAAAGCTAAGAATTGAAATAAATAATAATAAACTAATAAACCAAAATGCTCGGCTATTTTGCTGGATCTGGCTTTGTATTAACGCCAGTATTTGATCACTCGAAGACGCATTTAAATGATAACCTAAGCGGCTATAAATAAATGCATCAAGCAGTAATAACAGTAATCCAACAGTAAAAACAAAAGAGGCTGTCACGCGAATAAAACGAGTGCGAGGATAAATAATCGTTATGGGAAATATCAACAATACAAAGCCAATGAAGGTTAAGAATCCCATATGACTAAACCAAGTCGTGACGAGATAAAACTTGCCCAACAAAGTTTCAGGACTTGCTTCATTAAATAAGTAAAAAGTTGACAGCAATATAGCCGCAATTATATTAAAAAAAGTAAACCAATGGCTCCAACTTACTAATTGAAGCAAACGTTTACTGTATGTTTTTGAACCAAAAGAAACCATAAATTATTATTATTCTCGTGACATAACTTTCATTATTTTTGTTTAACTAACTATTACTTTGGTTTTATAAGCATTTATTTAATCGATTGCTTTAACGCTTTGGTAAAGTTATCTACAATCAGTGCTCTTTGTTTTTCAGGAACCTCATTTTGAATAATGTCGGTAATGGTATTTCCTAAACACATTAACGCTAAATCTGCGGTTGCTGACTCAGCAAGTAAGACATTTAATAGCTCTTGATTAATTTTTTCTACACGTTCG
This sequence comes from Alteromonadaceae bacterium, assembly GCA_036735825.1. GTDB lineage: Bacteria > Pseudomonadota > Gammaproteobacteria > Enterobacterales > Alteromonadaceae > DAINNQ01. The sequence continues at coordinate 2,284 of DAINNQ010000459.1, forward strand.
TTCGAATACTTAGATACAATAGGCATATAATTTACTAAATTTGCATTGGATAATAACTACTAAGTTTATCAAATGCTCAGACAATATCATAC
>DAINNQ010000460.1:0-2370 GCA_036735825.1 Alteromonadaceae bacterium
GTGATCTGAATTCTGTTTACACCCAAGATGTAGTGCATTAATAAAAATACGCTTGCTTGTAAACACTCGCGCTAAATAATTATAAAAAATAAAAACGACTATACAGGTTTTTCATGAATAACAATCTTTTTGTAACCAAACGTAACGGCGAAAAATAATCCAGCGATCTAGAGAAAATCCACCAAGTAATAGCTTGGGCCGCAGAAGGCTTAGAAAATGTCTCTGTTTCTCAGGTTGAATTAAAGTCACACATTCAATTTTATGACGGTATAAAAACCGAAGATATTCATGAAACTATCATCAAAGCTGCTGCTGATTTAATTTCTGAAGAAACGCCTGATTATCAATACCTCTCAGCGCGTTTAGCTATTTTCCATTTACGAAAAAAAGCTTACGGCCAATTTGAACCTCCTAAATTATTTGCTCATGTTGTTAAACTTGTTGAAGCAGGTAAATATGATCAACATTTATTGACTGACTACACAGAAGCTGAATTTGAACAAATGGAAAGCTTTTTAGATCACCGTCGTGATTTAAGTTTTAGTTACGCAGCTGTGAAGCAATTAGAAGGGAAATATTTAGTACAAAACCGAGTAACAGGTGAAATTTATGAAAGTGCTCAGTTTCTATATATTTTAGTCGCAGCGTGTTTATTCGCTAAGTACCCTTCAGAGACTCGACTCAGTTATATCGAAGGTTTTTACCACGCCATATCTACCTTTAAAATTTCATTACCTACGCCAATTATGGCGGGGGTTAGAACACCTACTCGTCAATTTTCATCATGTGTGTTGATTGAATGTGGCGACAGCTTAGACTCTATTAATGCTGCTTCAAGCTCAATTGTTAAATACGTTTCCCAGCGCGCAGGTATTGGTATAAATGCAGGGAGAATTCGTGCATTAGGTAGCTCAATTCGCAACGGTGAAGCATTTCATACGGGTTGTATTCCTTTTTATAAACATTTTCAAACGGCCGTTAAAAGCTGCTCTCAAGGCGGTGTTCGCGGCGGTGCAGCAACATTATTTTACCCTTTATGGCACCTTGAAGTTGAAAGCTTATTAGTACTAAAAAATAACCGCGGAGTTGAAGAAAACCGTGTCCGCCATTTAGATTACGGCGTGCAATTTAATAAAGTGATGTATCAACGCTTAATCAAAGGCGAATCAATTACTTTATTTAGCCCAAGCGATGTTCCTGGTTTATACGACGCCTTTTTTGAAGATCAAGAAAAGTTTGAAGCGTTATATATACAATATGAAGCCGATCCTTCTATCCGTAAAAAATGTATTAAAGCTATCGAGTTATTCACGTTATTCGCGCAAGAGCGAGCAAGTACTGGCCGAATCTATTTACAAAACGTTGATCATTGTAATACCCATAGCCCGTTCATACCTGAACTCGCACCGATCAGACAAAGTAATCTATGTTTAGAAATTGCCCTACCGACAAAACCATTAAATGAAATTAATGATCCAGAAGGCGAAATTGCGCTGTGTACATTGTCTGCGTTTAATTTAGGGGCGATTGATAGCTTAGATGAGTTAGAAAACTTAGCTGACCTTGCTGTGCGTGCGCTTGACAGTTTATTAGATTATCAAGACTACCCTATGCCTGCTGCTCGAAATGCGACTATGTGGCGTAGAACGCTGGGCATAGGTGTCATTAATTACGCCTATTATTTAGCTAAAAATGGGGTTTATTACTCAAACGGTAGTGCTAATAATTTAACCCATAGAACCTTTGAAGCTATTCAATATTATTTACTAAAAGCCTCTAATAATTTAGCCATTGAAAAAGGTCCTTGCCCTAAGTTTAACGAAACGCGTTTATCTAAAGGCATATTACCTATCGATACTTATAAAAAAGAAATCGATAATATTACTGGTGAAGCACTTCATTTAGATTGGGAATCTCTGAGAGAAAGCATTAAAACACACGGTGTAAGAAACTCGACAGTTTCGGCATTAATGCCGTCAGAAACCTCATCACAAATCTCTAATGCGACTAATGGTATTGAACCACCACGTGGCTTAATTAGTGTAAAAGCCAGTAAAGATGGCATTTTAAAGCAAGTTGTTCCTGAGTACTTAACGCTTAAAGATAATTACGAATTATTGTGGAATATTCCCAGTAACGAAGGTTATCTGCAACTTGTGGGTATCATGCAAAAGTTTGTTGACCAAACGATATCAGCAAACACGAACTATGACCCTTCTAAATACGAAGGCGGTAAAGTTCCAATCAAACAAATACTTAAAGATTTGTTAACCGCTTACAAACTGGGTATCAAAACGCTTTATTACCACAATACCCGTGATGGAGCTGACGACCAAGTTGAAGTTGAAAGTGACGATTGTGCAGGCGGCG
>DAINNQ010000461.1:0-2358 GCA_036735825.1 Alteromonadaceae bacterium
GCCCACATCTTCTCCATCGAGTAAAAACTCACCATTTGTGTAGGTTTCAAGTAAACCGGCAATGTTTAAAAAAGTTGTTTTTCCTGAGCCAGATGGCCCAGTGACGCTGAGAAAATCGCCTTCATTAACAATCAAATTAAAATCACGAAGCGCATGCGTTTGTACGTCAGCCGTTTGGAAAATTTTATTGATATTATTCATTACTAACATGGTTGATCCCTTATCTTGCTATGAGTTTTTATGGTTCACTTGCTTATTCAGTTACTAACAATAAATTGGCAGGTTAATCATTGAGTAAAACTTGTTCGGCATCATTGAAAATATCGGTGCCAGAAATAATGATCTGTTGTCCTTCGCTTAATCCGGTTAATACTTCAACATGGCTTAAACTACGAGCGCCCAAAGAAATAGGGGTTTTTGTTGCCATAGTATCGTTAACCAGATAAGCAAAACGTCCACCTGAATTTTCAAGAAATTGACCGCGCTGTACTTGCAGCACATTGTGTTTTTGCTCAAGAATAATTTGTGTGTTTAAGCGTTGGTTTTGACGAAGTTTTGCTGGTGTTGTATCAGTAAAGCGTACTCGCCCAGTAACCTGATTGTTCAGTATTTCGGGGGAAATTGTTACTAGGCGAGCACTAAACGCTTGTTGTTCAAATTGTACAGCGACCTCCATCCCAATGGCTAAGTCGTCTGCATAACTTTCAGGAATGTCAATTTCCACTTCAAAATTACTTAAATCAACAATGGTTAAAATGGCTTGGTTTTTAGATAAAAACGTTTTGTTGTTGGTATTGAGATTACCGACAATGCCGTTAACGGGAGATAAAATTGTTAGCGCGTTGACTTGTCGTTGTAATTCTGACACGAGTAATTCTTGGCGATGTAAGTCTAACGCGAGTGATTTGCTGTCAAAGTCTAAGCTTTCAATATTTAACTCTGCATCTTGCTTCGCATGACGTTGTTGTAATTTCGCATTCTCTAATTCGTCTTGCGCTTTTTCGAAATCTATTTGACTGATGGCATTTTTTTCATAGCCTTGATCGGCACGACGTTTTTCACGATGAGCAGAAGTGAGCCTGACATTTGCCAGATCAACAGCCTTTTGATCGATAAGGCGCTGTTTTTTCGCTTGGATCTGTTGTCGTTCAAAACTTGATTTTAAACTGGCTAAAATAGCTTCTTGTTGTGACAAGCGACTGGTTAATTCAGGGCTGTCGACATGAGCGATGGCTTGTCCTTCTTTTACTTCGTGGCCTGCTTCAATCAACAGTGAAATGGTGCCATCCGCTGGGCTGTAAACGGTGGGTGAAACGGCGGCAACGACACGGCCTAAAACAGATATTTCACGGGTAAAATCCCCTCTGGTGATGGTTGCAATGCGAACACGATCTAACGCTATTGACTCACTGGCTTGGCTCCAACGACTTGCTAAAGGCGCAACTTGCCAGATGATGGCAGCGATGACGATGCCAATGCCTGACAAGCTAAGCCATTTTTTTGTGGGTGATGCTTGTTTGGTGATCAAGACATCTTGATCACTAGTATCTTTTATTGTCATGTTAGTTTCCCCCGAATCTATAGCTTAAGTCGTCATGTCGAGGGAAAAGGTTTAATTCATCATCGATTTTTATTTATGAATAATGAGCTTTTGTGCTTGAGGGGGCTAATTTTAAAGCGTTGGCTGGCTAAATTTATTTTTGAAAAATATTACTAAGCTGAAGATAAAAGCAAAAAGCCAGATTGGAAAATTACCAAATCGGCTGTATGGCGTTGTACCTTCAACAAGGACAATGTCAGCTTTTAAAACCGTTTGTTCAAATTGTGGGGCTAAGTGAGTGATGTTGCCTAAATGATCGGTGACTGCTGTCACGCCTGTATTTGTTGAACGTAATAACGGTCGACCAAATTCCAATGCGCGCATTCGAGCAATTTCCATATGTTGATGTGGCCCGTGCGAGTTACCAAACCACGCATCATTACTGACGGTTAATAATACGTTACTGTCAGCCGAAAAGTTAGCTGCAAGCTGCTGTGGAAAAGCAATTTCGAAACAAATGAGTGGCAGAATTCGCAGATCATTTGCCAGTAAATTGTTTTGCGTATAACTGCCTCGGGTAAACGAAGACATCGGCAAATTAAACAATGGTGCTAAAGGTCTGAGCAAATCACCAAAAGGGACAAATTCTCCGATAGGCAATAAATGGTTTTTATAATAACGATTACGGTTGTTATAAAAATAACTGCCTTCATCATCTGCTTTATGACTTTTGCCAAGTACAATCAAACTGTTGAAATATTCTTTATATTCAAAGTTATAGTTGATGATACCAGTGATAATAGTGGCATTATTTAACG
>DAINNQ010000462.1:0-2357 GCA_036735825.1 Alteromonadaceae bacterium
TTTTGGTATTAATGCGAGGTCGATTGATTCAGCTTACCCGTCAATGACCGAATTAATCGGCGAGGTGAAAAATGGTTTTCAAAATGCATTTACTTTTTATTTGTCGGGTGTTTTATATGAAGTGGCTGGTGAGCTAAATGACGCTTATATCGACTATAAAAAAGCGTTAGAAATATTTCCAGAGAATCCCTATTTGCAAAAAGATATTTTGCGCTTGGCATATTTACTTAATATGAGTGATGACTTAATTAAGTATCAACAGCAGTTTTCATTTCAAGATAAAACACAAGATACAGCCTCTAGTAATACTGGCCAGTTAGTTGTTTTATATGAACAAAACTTAGTCAACGCAAAGCAAGAAGCCACAGTTAATTTGCCTGTTTTTACGCGACACGACGATATTCGCTTTTTTAATTTTTCATTACCAGTTTATCGTTTTTCAGGGCATATGAATCAGCCGTTGTATTTGCGTAATAATCAGCAAATGTATACCTCAGCCAAAATTGTGCAATTACAATCGTTGGCAAGTAAACAACTTGAAGAGCAATTACCGTCTTTAGTTACAAGACAAGCGTTAAGGCTGGTTGCAAAAGAACAGATGCGCAGAAAAATGAGTAAAGAAGGTGGAGATCTTGGCAATATTTTAGCCAGTTTATACAACATAGCTTCAGAGCATGCGGATACTAGGAGTTGGTTAGCGTTGCCGAATCAAATTGATATGATGAAAATTGATTTGCCTGAAGGACAACATAGCTTGGCTTTGGAGCATATAAATGGTGCAACTCATACTGATGTGACGATAACAAAAGGGCGTATAACGTTGCTGCATGTAACGACGCTTGGTCGTCACACTCACTTAAACACAATAGATTTATAACGGAGATCTCGAAATGAAAAACATGACCGTAAAGTTGGGGTTTTCAGCCATAATTTGCCTAACCATGTTAGCGTGTAAGTCAACAGCGCCTGTTAGTTCAGGTATTGGGGCTGAGTCGATTACCAATGAAGAACCACCAGCAACCTATCTAAAAGTAGATAATCCTGATTTAGCTGAAAAATTGACAATCAGCTATGTTCAACACCGTATGAATAATGAGTTACTGGAAGTGAATGTTGAACTTTCTAGCCAATTCGAAAAATCCATGAAACTTCAATATCATTTTAATTGGTTTGATGAACAGGGCTTTGCTGTTGAGTCGCGAAAGTCGCCATGGAAACCGATTGAGTTGCATGGTCATCAGTCAACCACATTAAGAGGGCTTGCACCCGCTTCCAATGTAACCTCGTTTAATGTTTATGTGCGCAATGCTTCGTCAAATGCTTATAAGTATTAGATCAGCAGACCCTAATGTATTTTAAAAAGGAAATAGTAATGAAAAATGTAGTGATCACTTTATCTTTAGCCACGCTTTTAGCGACTACCCTTGGTTGTGCGCAACGTTCTGTGGTGAGTTATGGCGATGCAACCGCGGTAGAAACAACGGATATTAATTTTGGTTCAACTGACTTACAAAAAGTGGCGTCAGATATGACTGATTCATTATTGTTGTCACCCGTTGTTGGTACTTTGTCTGCTAATAACCGTCCCGTAGTTTTTGTTGAAAGGATTAAAAATAAAACCAGTGAGCATATAGATACTGAATCAATTACCGACTCGGTTTCAACAAAGCTTTTACGTTCTGGAAAATTTAGATTTGTTGATATGGCTCGTGTAGAAGCAGCGCGCGAACAATTAACCTTTCAGCATGATGGCGGCATGGTTGACGCCTCAAAAGCTATTCAATTCGGTCGTCAAGTTGGCGCGCAATATATGTTATACGGCAATTTATCGAGCATTGTAAAAACCAATAAAGATAAGTCTGATGTGTATTACAAGTTCACCATGCGATTAATGGACTTAGAAAGTGGCTTAGTTGAGTGGGCTGACGAAAGTGAAATACGTAAAACTCGTACGAAACAATCAGTAGGTTGGTAATTTTTATATTTAGGTTTTAGCCAGGTTTTATGTAGCTTTAACATTGAAGTGTTCAATTAAAACAGAAAAAGGAGTAAATGATGTTTAGATTTATCATTATCGCGTTTGTGATTTTTTCCGTAATTCCAAGTTATGGGAGTGAATACGAACGTAATAAAGCCGTTCCTGTTGAAAAAGTTTTATTTGGCAAAATAACCTCAGTACGAAATATCACTGAAAAAGAGCTTATTGAAGATAAAGCCAAAGGTTGGAAAACGTTTCACGGGGCTCTGCTTGGCGGCATCATCGGTCACCAGTTTGGCAGTGGTAATGGGCGTGATGTTACCACCATTTTAGGTGCTATCATTGGCGCATCACTTGTTGATAATGATAACCCTAAATA
>DAINNQ010000463.1:0-2354 GCA_036735825.1 Alteromonadaceae bacterium
ACCTTTACTCACGACAAGTTCACTGGCATTCGCTTTATCTTCTACTTTAGGTTTCTTACGCGTTAATTCAAACATTTGCTCAATATTGGTGAGCGAACCTTTAATTTCGCGATACACAAAACCTAAAAAGTTTAGAGGAATAAATAATTGCATCATAAAAGCATTAATCAGTACAAAGTCGCCAATGGTCATTTGCTGATAAGTCACTTGATAAGCCGCTAGTGCTAACATCGCCGTCATAGAAAGAGAAATAATAAACGCCTGACCACCGTTTAATGCAAACAAGGAAAGACGATTCTTTAATTTAGCTGTCTCCCACTCGGCTAATTGATTGTCATAACCTCGCGCTTCAAATGCTTCATTGGTGAAATATTTAACTGTTTCAAAATTAATTAAACTATCAATGGCACGGGTGTTACTGCTTGAATCGGCTTTATTCACAGCGCGAATATAATGAGTACGTTTATTGGTAGCATAAACTGAAAAAGCGACATAACTAGCAATGGAAGCAGCGGTCACAAACGCGAATGAGATACCATAATTAAACCATAAAATACTGATCACCATGACGATTTCGATTAGCGTTGGGACAATATTAAACACCATAAATTTGATCAAAAAGCCAATACCTGAGGTGCCACGGTCAATATCTCTTGAAATCCCCCCGGTTTGGCGACTCAAATGAAAATCTAAATCGAGTTGATGTAGATGCTTAAAAACCTTTAAACCAATGCGTCTGACCGCTCTTTCGGTAACTTTAACAAACAAGGTGTCTCGTATTTCAGCAAATAAAACAATAGCTAAACGAACACAACCATATGAAACAACTAATGCAATGGGGACAAAATAAATATGCTGATCTGTTTGCACATTCAGAGTATCTACAAGATCTTTTAAGATAAAAGGCAAATACACACTGGCTAATTTAGTGAGCACTAAACAGAGTAAGGCTATAAAAATGCGCGATTTAAATTCCAGTAAATAAGGGAAAAGATCTTTTAATACTCGCCAATTAAACGTGGTGATTTCTTGATCTGTTTGCTGAGAACGGTGCATAGAAAATGTTCATGCTTAATAATGATGAAGGCGAAACTTTAACGAGTTTACTCAACTAATACAAGACTTCACGACTTGCCTAAGGTATGTTAATTGTATAGAACGCTGACATTTATGATTACGAATTTTCACTATGCTCTCATTAATAAATAACATTATTGATCGATGTTTATTCACCCTAACCTTCATTGTTGGTGTTCAGTTACCTGAATTTATTCATCAATATTTACAGCGTTTATCGGGACATTTAGAAGAAGCAAAGTTGCAACTAAGCCAATTCAGCGCCTTAGCGCAAAGCCATTACCAAGGTGATCTTGTTCTCATGGTAAAAAGTTATAAAGCAAACAGCGATCCTGTCATAGTAGACACAGGTAAAGTCATTGAACAGCTAGTAGATCGGGTAAATTATTTGGATAATCACTTCAATACCTTATTTAACAATGATTACGTCAGCCAAATTCAATATTTTATACTCAATGCCGACCTGCAAATAATGCAGCAAACGGCGAAAATATTCACCTTAGCGATACCGCTTGAAATTAATGCTTTAGCTACAGGTGCTATTGTCGCTATTACAGGACTCATGATTAAAGAAGCCTGTTATCTTTGTACAAAACATGTCAGTAAAAAATTAGCTAAAAATTTTCGCTAAAGTTCACACTATTTTTAATAAAACTTATTCAAATAAAAACAAAGCCCTAAACATGATTAAATCCAGAGTGTTTTTCCAAATACTTAACATCCAAATATTTGCCTAAAATGTAAAACCAAAATTCAATTATTATTCCTTTAATTGTCATAAGTTCACTTAACTTAAGGCCACTCGTATTAAGAATGACCTTATTTTAAGTATAAGTGTTTATATTTTGACTAGATTAATAATCTACATGCCACTCATCTCTTTATTAACAGTAATAATCTCGTGCCATTGGTTTTTAACAACTTTGGAATAATTAGCTCGAAATGCATTGAAACTTCCTTCTCCATATATTTCTTCGAAATGCTTACTAAACTCCCAGTCATCATCTAACTCAGCCCAAGACTCCATTGATGAAAGTCCCATCAAATGTCGTCCATTTATATTTCCCTGGATAAACTTATTTTCCATAACTGCCCAATATTTAACTTTACCTATTTTGACCAGTGTTTCCTTAACTTGCGTTAATAAGTATTTAACAACTTCAGGGTCTTGAGATGTATCAATCGTTAGATATCTAGCGCTAAATTTTTCAGGATTTCCAGACTTATCATCAAGATTATTAATAACTAAGCCATCCATATTTCTCCATATTTCACTT
>DAINNQ010000464.1:0-2336 GCA_036735825.1 Alteromonadaceae bacterium
CCTAACTGCTCAGCTTGTTCAGCTAACCAACGGCACATATTGCCCATGCTGGCAATATAATTACCGTCGTTATGCATAGTTTTTGGCACACCAAAATTTGGCAATTTGATTGCGCTATCTGCGCTATTGAATAAATAAATATCGTCTTTTGTAACTTGAGTAGTTAATGGAGCACCTTTTTCTTGCCAATCTGGAAACAGTTCATTCAAGGCTTTAGGTTCAAAAACCGCCCCTGAAAGAATATGCGCACCAACTTCCGATCCTTTTTCAACAACACATACCATTAATTCTTGTTCTTTTTCTTGTGCAAGTTGCATAAGACGACATGCTGTAGATAATCCTGATGGCCCTGCACCAACGATCACTACATCAAATTCCATTGATTCGCGTTCCATAATTTCCCCCAAAATTGTTTTACTCTTGAATTTCAAACGCACGTTTGATTTTCAAACACCTGTTTGATAATATCATACCTCTAGAATTTTCCGCAGTAAATACTATGCTGTAAATGACTATTTACTGATATAAAACAGGTTTGCTCATTTTGACACAAAGTTAACGTTGACGTACACGTTATCTGACAGTAATCTTTGAGCCAATAAAACAAGTCTAGTTTATTATCGAATATACCTGCGATAATAAAAACAGACCTAAAACACAACAAGCATAATTAGAGGCAACGATGAAAGTATTAGTACCCATCAAACGTGTCATTGACTATAACGTTAAAGTTCGCGTTAAAGCGGATAACAGTAATGTTGATTTAGCCAATGTAAAAATGGCAATTAACCCATTTTGTGAAATCGCTGTTGAAGAAGCGGTTCGATTAAAAGAAGCTGGTACTGCAACAGAAGTTATTGCTGTGTCAATTGGTGATAAAGCCTGCCAAGAGCAATTACGTACCGCTCTTGCTTTAGGCGCCGATAGAGCGATTCAAATAGAAACGGATCAACAGTTAGATTCATTACATGTTGCCAAATTATTGCAAAAAGTTGTTGAGGAAGAACAACCTCAGCTCGTGATTCTAGGTAAGCAGTCTATCGATAGCGATAACAACCAAACAGGTCAAATGCTTGCAGCCTTAACGGGTATGCCGCAAGGCACTTTCGCTTCAGAAGTGAAAGTTGAAAGCGACAAAGTGAATGTAACACGTGAAGTTGATGGTGGTTTACAAACGGTTGCGCTTAACTTACCTGCAATTGTGACTACTGACCTTCGTTTAAATGAACCTCGTTACGCTTCATTACCTAATATCATGAAAGCAAAACGTAAACCTTTAGACGTTAAAGCTGCTGCTGATTTTGGTATAGATTTATCGCCACGTTCAACATTATTAAAAGTAACGCCGCCTGCTGAACGTCAAGCAGGTATTGTTGTTGAAACAGTTGATGAATTAGTAGAAAAATTAAAGAATGAAGCGAAGGTGATCTCATGAGTATTTTAGTATTTGCAGAACACGACAATAAAGAATTAAAAGCCGATACGCTCAAAACAGTTGCTGCAGCTCAAGCGATTGGTGGCAATATTGATTTATTAGTTGCTGGCGAAAACTGCGCTGCTGTTGTTGAACAAGCAACAAAAGTGAATGGTGTTAGTCGAGTATTGGTTGCAGACAATGCAGCGTATGCTCACCAATTAGCAGAAAATGTTAGCTTATTAGTCACTGAATTAGCAGGTGATTATGATCACATCATCGCAACAGCGTTAACAACAGGTAAAAACTTCATGCCGCGCGTGGCCGCTTTGTTAGATGTCGCTCAAATTTCAGATATTATTGGCGTTGAATCAGCTGACACTTTTGTTCGTCCAATCTACGCTGGTAATGCCATTGCAACCGTCCAGAGTTTAGATAGTAAAAAAGTAATCACTGTGCGGGCAACAGCATTTAATGCTGTTGCCACTGATGGAAATGCTGAAGTTGTAACACTTGATAGCGTAACCGATGCGGGTATTTCTAGCCATGTAAGCGATGAATTAACCGTTTCAGCTCGCCCTGATCTTGGTGCAGCAAGCGTAGTTATTTCTGGTGGCCGTGGTATGCAAAATGGCGACAACTTTAAATTATTAGATGGTATTGCCGATAAATTAGGCGCGGCCATTGGTGCTTCACGTGCGGCGGTTGATGCAGGTTTTGTCCCTAATGATATGCAAGTTGGTCAAACAGGTAAAATAGTTGCCCCTGATTTATATATTGCTGTTGGTATTTCTGGTGCCATTCAACATTTAGCAGGAATGAAAGATTCTAAGGTCATTGTGGCTATTAATAAAGATGCTGAAGCGCCAATTTTCCAAGTGGCGGATTATGGTATTGTTGGTGACTTATTTGATGTGTTACC
>DAINNQ010000465.1:0-2328 GCA_036735825.1 Alteromonadaceae bacterium
TTTTGAACGCCCTTAAAGCTTTCTTCCAAGCTGACGCGCAGATTGTAGCGCAGGTCTGACCCACGCTGCGCCCGACTGCGCCGCCCGCCTTGGGCCCCTTGGCCGCCACGGCCCATAAAGTCGCCAAACAGGTCTTCGAACACATCCGAGAAAGCCGAGGAGAAATCGCCGCCGCCGCCCGCATAACCGCGTTGGCCGCCACCGCCACCCATACCGCCTTCGAAAGCCGCATGACCGTAGCGGTCATAGGCGGCTTTTTTCTCAGCATCTTTCGCATTGGTATTTTTTAGTGCAGAAGTGATTTCTTCTAACTGATTTTCAATTTCATTACGCTTATTAACGACATATTCTGTTTGTAAAGGATGATCTGTCAGAGTTTGTAACGCTTTCTCAAAATATTGACGAGCAGAGCCTAACATCTCTTTGTTATAGGCTTGCATACCTCGTTTATATAAACTTTCAACATTAATTGTTAATTGCATGACATCAAGTTTTTGATCTTCATGCATAAATGTTTGTGCATCTAATGAGCCTTTTGATTGCTCAGACTTTAAAGTGGCGCGTAATTTTTTAATTGTTTGAAGAATAACAACCAACTGCTGTTCATTATCAGGTAAAACAAATTTTTCTTCTTGGGAAACATTAGAGGCGGCCATATCTGCCGAGGCGCTTAATCTAGCTTCCATTTCTTGTATTCTATTTTTTATCCCTTTAACCTCAGGCATTATTTTTGCCATATTTTTAACGGCATTAAGGCTTCTTCTGCTTAATATTTCAATCACTTGAGGATTAGGTGGCAAATGAGCCATGTTTAGCATTAACTCTTCCGTTTCATCTATGACGGCTTTCTGTATAGCTGCTTTTGCTCTTTTTTCTTGCTCTTGTTTTTCTTTGTGCTGCTGTATTGCATTGACAACAACCACAATGATAATTAAAGCAACGACCAAGCCTATTATTATACCCATAGTTTAATACTCATTAATGATGATAATATTTCTAATTTACCAGTCTACAAAAAATGTACAGTGAAGCATAGCGCTAAGTTAGTGTTTTCTCTTTATATTTTATTTTGATGAAATTAAATTAGATTATCAGCCTATTGATTGCTCATTGACCTAATATCTGTATTTATGTTGTAATATTACATCATTTATTGCTTTTGTAAGCGTTTTTTTGAAATTTATTTACATAAATGGATAAATTTCTATGGAATAAATTGTTATTTAAGTATATATTTTTTGCATAAGCCACACTGAACAAACACTATGAAGCTGCAACAACTACGTTATATCGTCGAAGTACAAAACAATAATTTGAATGTTTCTGCTACCGCAGAAAGCTTATTTACCTCTCAACCTGGTATCAGTAAACAGGTCAGAATGCTAGAAGATGAATTAGGCATTCAAATTTTCGGTCGTAGTGGTAAGCATTTAACTCATGTTACCTCAGCAGGTAAAGAAGTCATCAACATTGCAACCGAGATTTTGTCAAAGGTTGAAGCGATTAAGGCTGTCGCACGCGAACATACCCAACCTGATGAGGGTAAGTTAAGAATAGCCACAACCCACACACAAGCTCGTTATGCGTTGCCTGACGTAATTCAAGGGTTTATGAAGAAATACTCAAAAGTTTCTTTGCATATGTATCAAGGCACTCCAGCACAAATTAGTGATGCAGCTACTAAAGGAGATGCTGATTTTGCCATTGCAACTGAGTCGTTTCATTTGTACAACGATTTGATCATGTTGCCTTGTTATCACTGGAATCGAAGTATTATTGTTCGTTCGGATCACCCTTTAGCTAATAAAACCAATATATCTATTGAAGATATCGCTAAATATTCATTAGTGACTTATGTGTTTGGTTTTACAGGGCGTTCAGAGCTTGATAACGCATTTAACAAAGCTGGTGTAGAACCTAAGATTGCTTTTACCGCAACAGATGCTGATGTGATTAAAACTTATGTCAGAATGGGTGTAGGTATTGGTGTTATCGCGACAATGGCTATGGATCCTAAACTGGATAATGATCTCGTTACTATTGATGCGAGTCATTTGTTTAAAGCGAGCACGACTAAAATAGGCTTTAGAAGAGGAACGTTTTTACGAGGATACATGTTTGATTTTATTGAACGATTTGCGCCTCATTTAAACCGTGACTTAGTCACTCGAGCTGTGCTCTTAAAAAATAATACTGAAGTTGAAGAAATGTTTTCTGGAATTGAACTGCCAACAAAATAACCTTCAAAGTTTGATACTAACAAGCCTGTATTTATTATTAATACGGGCTTTTTTTATATATAATCTTCATGTTTACATCTTCCTGTAC
>DAINNQ010000466.1:0-2324 GCA_036735825.1 Alteromonadaceae bacterium
CTGTTAGCCAAGCGATAAAATCAGTCACTCAACGCGAGACTGAACTATCAACCTCTGGTGGCACTTCGGATGGACGTTTTATTGCGCCTACTGGTGCTCAAGTTGTCGAATTAGGGCCATGTAACGCGACCATTCATCAAGTTAACGAATCGGTTAGCTGTGCTGATCTTGAACAACTGGTTGATATTTATTATCAAACTTTAGTTAAGGTTTTAGCTTAAAACGCTAATAGATTCTTACTATGTCAGAGATCAACATTGCACAACTTACCGGTTCAACAGACGAAAACATTGTTTGGTTGTCTGATAACAAAGGGCTTCATCAGCAAGTCATAACGCCTTGGCAACAGCTTTGCTTGGCCGCTAAAAAAGACGGTTTTCAACTAGATATTGCCAGTGGTTTTCGCTCGTTCGAACGTCAACTCAACATCTGGAATAGAAAGTGTCGTGGTGAGCTCGCGATTAAAAATATCGACAATCAGCTGCTTGATATTAACCAATTATCAAAGCAAGAAGTTATCGACGCTATTTTAACGTTTTCCGCCTTGCCGGGTACGAGCCGTCATCATTGGGGAACTGAAATTGATTTTTATTCACAGCCATTATTAGCTGATCAACAAATCTTGCAATTAGAAGAGTGGGAATATGAAAATAAGGGCCCATTTGCCGAGCTAACTAAATGGCTTAATGAACATGCTCAGCAATTTGGCTTTTACTTTCCGTATGACAAATATCGCGGCGGTGTGGCAAAAGAGCCATGGCATTTATCGTATTTTCCCTTAGCGGAACAATACCAAAATAACATGAGTGACACAGAACTGGCTGTTTTTTTAAAGGCAAGTGAGCTAGTCAATAAAGAGATTATTCTCGAACAATTGAGTGAAATATTTGCACGATACGTTGTTAATACCGCACCGTACCCTCTTGAATTTTCTAATGAAAAGGAAAAATATAATGAGTGATTGGATCGCCCCATTAGCCATAGTCATTGTTTTAGTGATCATTATTGGTAATTTTAGTACCTTTCAAAAAAGTGCGAAAACACCACTACGTAAGAAAAGTTTGAATGATTTAAAAGAAACCTTGCCGCGTTCAAATAAAAAAGAGCATAAAGCTGAAAGTTTCCCTAAAAAATAGCGCTTTTTTCATTGGAATTATCTTTCAAGATAAAATTTTAACCATTCAAATAAAATCTAATTCAAATAATATCTATTTTAAAAATAACCAACAAAAAAAGCGTTAAGAGCAGTACTTAACGCTGTTTTCATCAGTTTGTATTAATGGCTATTTACATTCTAGGGTTGAAAATCACAATTTATGATAAGTTGGAAAAACATCTGTTTTGTGCAAACCTTGGTAAGTCGGCAGATAGCGAAAAGAGGACATATAAGATAATCGGGGTTTGATTGAGTACCGTCTTAAAGCGGACATTTATTGATTAGATTACTTTGTACCCAACGCATTGCCAAATTCATCGGTAACTTAGCCAACTTAAGTACGTTCTTCTTTGCTATGCCAAACTCTTACAACAACAATGACAGCCTCATCTTCTCTATACCTTAAAACATAATTTCCAGTACCAAAAGGAATTAATATTTCTCGAAATGAGCTTAAACCTTCTACAGGACGCCCTGATTCAGGATTAGTCACTAATATTGCAGCACCTTCTTTTATCTTGCTTGCTGCCCTCTTTGCAGCACTTGGATTTTTGTCTTGAATGAATTTTCGGAGTCTTACTAAATCTGTTACGGCATCAGGTAACCAAATTACTTCTCGGGACATGGTTTTTCCTGCTGAGTTCCCCAATCGTCTAACCAATTCATAACTGCTTGATTACTTACAGACTCACCATTTTCTTTATAAGCTTCCCATCTTGCTAATGACTCATTATCAGCTTGTTCTTTCGCTTCTTCTTGTTCAATATAACGTACTAATGCTTCTTTGGCATGATGACTTTTAGAACGATGTGTGCGCTCAGCTAATGCCGACAACCTACTTTCTAACTCATTATCTAATCTAACGCCTAACATAGTTTGACCTTCATATTCGTTCAACCATGTTAAACAGTGTTTAACAATTTGGTGAATTTGTCAATTTACTTACCGCATTCTTGCTGATTATTCACCTTCCATTCAAATTCATAGCGAATCCAAATCTCAATAATCAAAATGCACACTAACAATGGAATAAACCCATAAAGACCATATGTAAAATAAAAGAATAAATTTATAAAACCGCTAAGAAGAAAGAAAAAAATGAGCAATCGATTTTGAGTATCATATGTGCGAGTACCTCCCCTTCTGGCATATAATAAGAATAAAGCTT
>DAINNQ010000467.1:0-2316 GCA_036735825.1 Alteromonadaceae bacterium
CATCAACTCAATCCAGCAAATGATGTTCCAAGTTTGTCAATTTCAGTTATTGTTTCTCGCCAATTAGAGCAAGTTTTAAAGATCAAAAACACGCCAAATCAAACCCTAGAAAAAGACTTAACCTTACTTTGTCAGCAAGTGGTTAGTTTTAATGAAGTAGGCGAGAAAGTGCTTTGCCATGGTGATGTTAACTTTTCAAATATTCTAATTGATGAACAACAAAAACCGTGGTTGATAGATTTTGAATGTGCATTTATCGGCTATAGAGAATTTGATTTGGCGATGCTGATGGCGATTAATCAATTACCTTTGGACTCACTCAATTATCTTATAAAACAATACCAAGATGAGAGTTCAAAAACGCTTGATACCAGTTTAGTTAAGCGTTATTTAGCTTGTTGTTACGTGATCAATGGACTGTGGTTTTTCCATCATGCATCAACTACTTCCGCTACTTCAATTACCTCTTCGTCGGAGCATTATCTGGAATTAGCGCAGCAACAGTGCCAATTATTTGATCGTCTTAAAAGCCTACCTATTGGTTTGTCAGCGTTATTATTTGATTAGTGATCATTTTTTCCACAGTAAAATCTAAAGCTATTCTATACTTAACAAAGAGCCGCTGAATTAGGAGTACAGCTTGTATCGACTCATCGCTATTTTATTTCTATGTTTATCATCTCATGTCAGCTCACAGCAATGGTCAGCTAATGTCAGTTTAGTGTCTGATTATTTATTTAATGGTATTAGCCAAACTAATAAAAGCATGGCGATTCAAGCAGGAGTTGATTATTTACCAACAAGTAATAGCTATATAGGCATGTGGTTTTCTAATGTCGATTATCAGAACGCCTCGGGCGAAGCTGATTTTTATTATGGCTTTTCGCTTTATGATCAAGACTCAGTCAATCTCACTGTCGGATTAGCTCACTACACCTATTGGGGCGATAGTGCTAGTTCAGACAGTAACTATAGTGAAATTAATGTTAACTGGAATTGGCGTGCGTTTTCCTTACAAAGCTGGTATTCAAATGACTATTTTGGCACCGATGCGCGTCATATTATCCTTGCGGCAAGCTATTCATGGCAGTTGCATGAAAACGCCATGCTTTCGTTAACTATTGATAATTCGCGAAGCCTAGATAAGCAATTATTCAGTTGGTCAGCAGGCAATGATAATTACTGGCATGGTAAGGTGAGTTATCATTTTCAATGGCAAAAAATGAATTTGGAGATATCGTATCATCAGTTGAATAATGAACAATTATCTGAGCCTTCGATACACTTACAAATTAAGCGAACTTTTGCATGGTAAAGCTATTATACAGGTTAAGTTTTTTTGTCTTGATTTCACTTCAGTGCTCAGAAGTGTTTAGTGACCCAGTACAATCACTCGCTGCACAATCGTTAGCAACCCAAGCAAAAACATCTTTTTCTGTGCAATATTCTTTCCAAGGAAAGCCCTATCAATATCAAGCGATTATCGATGGCAATGAATATACGTTTAATAGTGCCAGCCCAAATATTGTTAATATGGCGACTTTAGATTGGCCACCATATGTAGGTCGAAACTTATGTAATTTAGGTTGGAGCTTACAATTTGCCATAGCAGTGTTAACCGCGAAAAATTATCGCGTTAATGTCTATTTTTATCCTTGGGTTAGGGCGGTGAAAATGGTTGAATCTGGTCAGATGGAAATTCTCTATCCTGAGTATTTTATTGAAGATACCGCGCCGTCTGATATTTTTCCTAACATTAAGCGTCGAGAATTACTTGTTGAGTCTAATGAATTAGTGGGCGGGAATATTTCGCTATTTAAGCGTAAGGACAGCCCGTTTATCTTTAGTGGCAACCTCAAAGCTATTGAAGGAAAAACCATTGGTGTGGTTCGTGGCTATCAAAATACCCCTGAATTTGATGCGATGATGGATAAAGGTTTGATCCAAGTGATTGAAGCGGTTGATGACACACAGTTATTAAAATTACTACTTGGCAAGCGAGTTGATTTAATTATTGGTGATCCACAAGTTTTTGAATATGTGATTGATTCATCCAATATTAGCTTCTCTGAGAAGCAAGTGATGAAAGATAAGATTGTTGAAGTGAGTCCAGCGTTAAAATATAACCACTTGTATTTTGCGGTTTCAACTAAATATGCTCATTGGAAACAATTACTGGAAGATATTAATTTATCTTTGCTAGATTTTGAGGCTTCGGGTGAAACGCAAAGAATTTATCAACAAGGTAGTGATTGTTATGCTAATTAACTCGAACGTTTTTAATGATTACGTTAAAACGACGGGAATGGCTCCCGT
>DAINNQ010000468.1:0-2310 GCA_036735825.1 Alteromonadaceae bacterium
ACAAAAGGCTATGTAAAATTACATAGCCTTTTTTATTGTAAGATTTTCAAGGATTAGTAGTTGATTACTAAAAATAAACCTAGAAATATATTTTAAATATTATTCACGACAAGCGCATTTTAAAATCTTCATACCCGAAGGTTTTCACTACGCGAAGCTCATCACTTTCAGAATTCCAAATAGCTAAGCTGGGTAATTTCGTGCCATTAAAGGTGGTCGTTTTGACCATAGTATAATGCGCCATATCGCCAAAAATCAGACGTTGACCAATGGTTAATGGTTTTTCAAAGCTGTAGTCGTTAATCACATCGCCCGCAAGACAAGTTAAGCCGCCTAGTCGATAGGTGAAAGGATACTCATTTGCTTCACCTGCGCCTAAAATGTCAGGGCGATAAGGCATTTCAAGTGTATCTGGCATATGGCAGGTTGCCGATGTGTCTAAAATAGCTTGATTGATTTGATTAACGGTTAAATCAAGCACTTCACAAGTTAACACGCCAGTGCCAATGGCCACAGCTTCACCAGGCTCAAGATACACTTGGACATTGTATTTTTGACTAAATGATTTAATACGCTCAATAAGACCATTAATGTTATAGCCAGGTGCGGTAATGTGATGTCCACCGCCAAAGTTTATCCATTGCATTTGTTGCAATAAATGACCAAATTTTTCTTCAACGGCGTCTAAAGTGCGGGCTAGCGGTTCAAAAGCTTGTTCACATAACGTATGAAAATGTAAGCCACTGATGTTTTCGAGTAAGTTTTCGTTCTCTTGTAAGCTTTTTTCTAAATTTTCTAAAGTGATCCCTAAACGTGAGCAGGGCGCACATGGATCGTAAATAGCAACAGCACCTTCAGAATGCTCAGGATTAATGCGCAAACCAAAGTGCAATTGTGGTCGCTCGGCTTTTGCTTGTGCAATTTGTGGTTGAAAACGTTGCCATTGGTTACAACTATTAAAGACAATATGATCAGCAAAGGTTAATAATTCATTGATATCTTCTTGACTATAAGCTGCTGAAAATACGTGTATTTCACCAGGATAAAACTCTTGCGCAAGGCGCGCTTCATGTAATCCACTACTACACGTGCCACTCAAATATTGCGAGGTTAAATCAGCTAAACTCCACATAGAAAAAGCTTTCAATGCCGCAAGTACTTTTGCTCCACTGGCATCAGCAACCTGTTGTAAAATAGTTAAATTTCTCTCGATAGCGACTTCATCTACCACAAAACAAGGTGATGGTAGGCGAGACAAGTCAAGACGGGTAAAATCGGTGAATTGCATAATGAATAAATTCTCAATAATGATAGAAAATCTTGCTGAGTTTAATCTCAGTGTGAGTCATATTAAATGATAATGGGCTTGTAAAAAGCCCATTATCATGACATTAAATAAATTAACGTCTATTGGTTAGTCATCTAAATTAAAGTCAGTTAATTCAACAACTTTCCAAGGTAAACCGTATTGATTCATCGCTTCCATAAATGGATCTGGATCAAATTGTTCGATGTTCCAAACACCTGGCTTAATCCAATCACCTTTGACCATGTTCATGGCGCCGATCATTGCTGGTACACCTGTTGTGTAAGAAATGGCTTGTGATTGTACTTCTTGATAACAAGACTGATGATCACAAATATTATAAATATAAACGATACGCTCTTTGCCATCTTTAATGCCGCGGACAACACAGCCGATACACGTTTTACCAACAGTGCGAGGGCCTAAGCTAGATGGATCAGGTAAAAGTTTTGCTAAAAATTGAATAGGAACAATTTGTTGGCCTTCATATTCAACCGCGTCGATGCCAGTCATGCCCACATTGCCTAAAACCTCAAGATGTTTTAGGTAGTTATCAGAGAAACTCATCCAAAATTGTGCACGCTTTAATGTCGGGAAATGTTTAGATAGCGACTCTAATTCTTCATGATACATACGATAAATATTATATGTGCCAACCTCTTCAGGGCAGGTGAATGAAGCCTTTTTTGACATTGCATCGGTTGTGACAAATTCGCCATTTTCCCAGTGACGACATTCTGCGGTGACTTCACGAATGTTGATTTCAGGATTAAAGTTTGTTGCAAATGGATAGCCGTGATCACCGCCGTTAACATCGATAATATCGAGTTCATGAATTTCATCAAAATAGTGTTTGGCTAAATAGGCGGTAAATACATTGGTTGCACCTGGATCAAATCCACTGCCTAAAAGTGCTGTTAAACCTGCTTGCTCAAATTTTTCGTGATACGCCCATTGCCACTTGTATTCGAATTTAGCGGTATCTAGTGGCTCGTAGTTAGCGG
>DAINNQ010000469.1:0-2309 GCA_036735825.1 Alteromonadaceae bacterium
TTACTATATTTAACAAAAAGATAACTATAAACTCGATGGGTTAACAAAAACCAAAAGCACCAATGTGGTGCGCAGAATAATTAGAAGTGATATTTTTTGGTGCGCAAAATCTCAACAAATTCAGCACAAAAAAAAACGAACATGAATCCTGTTCGTTTTTTGCAAAATTGTGAATAAAAAACTAAATCAATATATCATTGCCGCGCTTGGGTTTAACACCGCTAAAATGCCTAAGCGCTCCATATCGCAAAAGTTATTTGCTGAGCTAATTTCAGATTGTTCAATATCTAATTCAGACATTTTCTCTGGGCTTAACACTTTATCCTGCGCATGCGATTTGCATTGATGATTAAGCAGCATCATACGTTTTGCCATAAACAACAACTTAGTTTCCAGTGTACTGTATTCAAAATTTTCTTCATCTTGAAAACGAACGGGTTCAATTAAGCTATACGGCAGTTGCCATAATTTTAATAATTCCCCTGTACAATCTGCATAAGTAAAACCAAACACTTCGTGTTGCTTTTGCCAAGGTGTTTCATCAGTTGAAATGTCACTTGCCGCTTCAACTTTTTCAGGTAAAAACTGCTGCATAACGAGCTCACCCAGATTATGTAATAATCCTAAAATAAATAATCGCTCAGCATTAGGGGCGTTTAAGTTAAAACCTAAATATTTGATGATCAAAGCACAATCAACACTTCTTTCCCAAAAGTCTTCTAAAAAATCAGCAGACGCATTGATAGATTTAAACGCTTTAGTAGTGAAATAAGCAATCACTAGGTTATAAACTTCAGTGATCCCTAAAACCAACACCGCCTTGGAGATAGTATCAATTTTACCGGGGTAATTAAAAAAAGAACTGTTCGCTAATTTTAAAATGGTGCCTGACAAAGCCGGGTCAAGAAGGATCACATCAGCAATATCTTCAATGGTTGATGCTTCATCATCAATTAACTCTTTTATACGAATAAAAGAATCTGAAAGTACAAATATTTCACTGGCCTTTTCGGCGTAATCAATAGCATCCATCAGAATAACCTTTTAGTAAAAATGCACATGGAAATGTTGCTACTGCGAAGAGAATAACCCACCTAAAATTTCCTCAATTGAAAATAAATAGTATGTGAAATAACATTTAACGCTATTTCACTTTTCAGTATAGACATTATTTTGTCGTTGTTTGAAATTAATTTACCGATGCCTGAATATGATATGAAGAAAATTTTCGAATATTAATAACACCAGTATCAAACAAAAGATATTGGCCTTTTATGCCAATCAAGGTGCCAGCTACTTCTGCCGATTTATCGAAATTAAAAGAGGTGATTTTTTTAGGGAATTCTTCCACAGGAAACTGCAATTGCACAACGTTTTCATTTAATTGTTCAATCGCGTTTTCACCAAACTTTAAACGAATGCTATCAAGTTTTTCTGAAATTTGTGGGATCAACTGCTGTGCCTTTTCTTTCAGATCAATCGGTTCTGCATTGCCTTTTAGCATAGTTCGCCAATTGGTTTTGTCAGCAATAAATTCTGCCAATGCTATTTCAACTAGACCAGATTGTAAGCGAGTATTCACTTTAAAAATGGGTAAGGCTTGCGTTGCTCCTTGATCAATCCATCGAGTTGGCACTTGGCTATGACGCGTAATACCCACTTTTAATCCTGAGGTATTGGCTAAATAAACATAATGAGGAATAAAACAGTGTGTTTCGCCCCATTGCGGCTCACGACAAGTGCCTTGTTCATAATGACAAGTTTCAGGCTTCATAATACACATGTCACATTGCGCTAACTTTTGCATACACGGGTAGCAAAACCCTTGCGAAAAACTCTTTTTAGTTTTTCTGCCACAATGACTACAACTGATGTGTTGATGATATTGCAAGGTGAGCTTTTTGCCGATTAATTCATTCAAAGGCAATAACTGTTCACCAATAGGCAGCTGATAATTTACTTGACCGTTTTCACCCAACTGCGCAGTCATTTTTCTTAATGCACCAACATCTGTTTGCATTACACATCCCAATTCATAATAATTATGCTGACATGTTAAAAAAAAAACCGACTTGACTCCAATGATATTTTCCACGACACAATAATGAAGCTAGATACTTCATCAACTTGGTATGTTTATTTAGTGCGCTGTGCTGATAACAGTTTATATACTGGTGTCACAACCGATATTGAACGAAGAATTCATCAACATAATCATTGCAACAAGTTAGGCGCAAAATATACACGTGTACGCCGCCCCGTTGTGCTCGCTTATAGCGAAAAATCGACAAACAGACAAAGCGCTTGTC
>DAINNQ010000470.1:0-2301 GCA_036735825.1 Alteromonadaceae bacterium
GCATCAGCTTTATCGGTTTTCTCCCAAGAGAATGCAGTAAAGGTATCATCACCAACCGTCATTTCAAATGGCTCACGGCCAAAGTGACCATAAGCGGCTGTTTGACGATACATAGGATGCAACAAGTCTAACATTTTGGTGATGCCGTATGGGCGAAGATCAAAATGTTCACGTACTACTTCAATTAATTTATCTTCCGATACTTTACCTGTGCCGAATGTTTCAATTGAAATCGACGTCGGTTCAGCAACACCAATGGCATAAGATACTTGAATCTCACAGCGATCTGCTAAACCAGCAGCGACAATATTTTTAGCAACATAACGACCAGCATAAGCCGCACTACGGTCAACTTTTGATGGATCTTTACCTGAGAATGCACCACCGCCGTGACGCGCCATGCCGCCGTATGTATCAACAATAATTTTACGACCGGTTAATCCACAATCACCTACAGGGCCACCAATAACAAAGCGACCTGTTGGATTAATAAAATATTTAGTTTCAGCCGTTAACAGCTCAGCAGGTAATACCGCTTTAATGATATTTTCCATTACCGCTTCGTGTAAATCTTCTTGAGAAATATCAGGGCTATGCTGAGTAGATAAAACAACAGCATCAATCGCTACAGGCTTATCATCTTCATAAATAAATGTGACTTGTGATTTTGCATCAGGACGTAACCACGGCAACATCCCTGATTTACGTACTTCAGCTTGGCGTTCAACCAAACGATGAGAATAATAAAGTGGAGCAGGCATTAATGTTTCGGTTTCATTGGTTGCGTATCCAAACATTAACCCTTGATCACCAGCGCCTTGATCTTCAGGTTTAACGCGGTCTACACCTTGAGCGATTTCAGGCGATTGCTGACCAATTAAATTCATAATGCCGCAAGTGTCACCGTCAAAACCGACATCAGAAGAGGTGTAACCAATGTCTGTGATCACATTTCGTGTTAGTGTTTCTAAATCTACCCAAGCCGTTGTTGATACTTCACCTGAAATAATGGCAACACCTGTTTTCACCATAGTTTCACATGCTACACGAGCGTGTTTATCTTTCGCAATGATAGCATCTAAAACCGCATCAGAAATTTGATCAGCGATTTTATCCGGATGACCTTCAGAGACAGATTCTGAAGTAAAATAATGTCTAGACATAATTCCTCGGAAATTTAATTCGTTAAATGTTTTTACCAAATGACTTTTCTTAAATAGCGTGCACGAACAAATGCTAAAAAATAGGGTTAAATTGGCGCTAATGAGATGATTGTAACCTTAGCAAAAAATTATTTCTACCTTTTTACGCCTAGACGTCTAAATGGCTTTAATTATTGCTCATGTGTTGCTGTCATTATTTAACTTTTATATTCATTAAATAAAAATGACTAGCACTCTACTTTGTTTATCTAATACAGCGATTTACCAAATAGAGTGGTTTATCAAATATAGCGGTTTTAAAACGAATGAGTGAAGTTTTTTACGGTGATGTTTTTTTGCCATAGCTGTGAGAACAACTGAGTTTGCTGTTCGTTCGCTAAACTACTGTAAAAGCAAGGGTTATGCGCAGAAGGAGTGCTTGCAGCAATATGATGAAGGTTTAGCTGGTGCGACAATTGTTTGGTGACAGGGAGGGCGGTTTCAACAATAGTCACATTAGCACCCACGACCTTTTTAATCGCGTCAACCGCAAAAGGATAATGGGTACAGCCAAGCACAATGGTATCAACTTGCTGTGCTTGTAAAGGGGTTAAATAACTTGTCAGTAAGTTAATAAATTCTAACGAGTTAATTTTACCTTGCTCAATTAGCTCAACTAACCCAGGACAAGGTTGAATAATCACTTCAGCACCATTTTTGTATTTTTCAACTAAGGCTAAAAAGCGTTGGTTAGCCGCAGTTGCTTGGGTTGCTAGTATGGCTATTTTTTTATTTTTACTGGCAAGGGCTGCGGGTTTTATGGCTGGTTCAACACCAATTATCGGTATTGATAAACGTGCTCTTAGCTGATCAATTGCGTTAACCGTTGCCGTATTACAAGCAATCACAATTGCTTTGCAATTTTGAGACATTAACCAATCAGCAATTAAATTTACTCGTTGTTCGATCATTACAATCTCGATATCACCATAAGGCGCATGAGCCGAGTCTGCAACATAGATCAGTTTTTCATTTGGCAAGTGTTCAGCTATGCATTTTGCGATCGATAAACCACCGACACCAGAGTCGAAAATACCAATGGGCTGTGTGTTATTGATGTTATGACTATGAGTTATCAATTGAAATTTACAACGTTGAT
>DAINNQ010000471.1:0-2296 GCA_036735825.1 Alteromonadaceae bacterium
GAATTAACATCATGTGAGTGCCCACACAAATTGCATGATAACTAATTGTTAAAGAACGACATCTTATTTGATGTCCAAAGTTAAAGCTCATTCGTTTAACCTTGTTGCTTGCAGGCCTTGCCTGAAGCGAGATGCGCATTCTACGCGTCTGTGTTTTAATGTCAACAAGTTTTTGAAAATTTCTTTAGCTATTTTGCAAAAGCGCTTTTCTAACTTATCTTATCCGTTTAACCATCAAACGTGATAACTAAACGTATTAAAACACCCTTCTTCGGTTCCCCTTGGAAGTGGATGCGCATTTTAGGGATTTTTACGCTCACGTCAACCGTTATTTTGAATTAATTTCAAATAAACGTTTGTTTGCTCAATTAACGTACAAATCAATCAATATAACGGCTTGCTTGTTCTAGAGTGTCTATTCTATGAGCAGTAATATGCTTATAATCTTGATAATGACTCGTTAATAATATGCGGTTATGTATCCCTGCATTTTCGGCAGCTTGCATATCGGATGTTTTATCTCCGATAAAGATACTTTGCTTTAAGTCTATATGATGTTTTTGCGCTGCGGCTAAAATCATTCCCGGTTCGGGCTTACGACAATCACACTCTTTAAGATACTCTCCAACGGCTTTCACTGGATGGTGTGGACAATAAAAAACATCATCTATTACGACATTATTTAATTTAAACTGAGCTTTCATCCATTGTGTAAGCACTAAAAACTGTTCTGCCGTATATTTACCACGCCCTATTCCTGATTGATTGGTGATCACTATTAATAGATAACCTTTTGCCATCGCTTCCTGACAAAGCTCAAAAATCCCTTCAACAAATTCAAAATTTTCTTTTTGAAAAACGTAACCGTGATCAATATTGATGATCCCATCTCGGTCTAAAAACAATGCTTTGTTCATATAATCTCAATTTTAATAAATGACATATTTTATGGGTAAACTTTACCATAATTGAAAAAAGCGAGTAAAACTCGCTTTTTATCACAAAACTTAAGTTTCGTTACATGCACAAACCGCCGTCGATTTCGACAACTCGGCCAGTGAAAAACTCGTTTTCAAATATATATTTTACGGTATGGGCAATTTCATCTGCTTCACCTAAACGCCCCACTGGTTTCATTTTTTCCAATCGGTCACGCATTTCTGGTTTCATCGCATCTGTCATCGCTGTACGAATTACCCCTGGTGCAATAGCACCAACACGTATTCCGTGACGACCAAGTTCACGAGCCCAAGTGACAGTCATAGCAACAACACCTGCTTTTGAGGCCGCATAGTTTGTTTGTCCCATGTTACCACCACGTGCGATAGACGACATATTAATAATGACGCCTTTTTTACCGCCTTCGATCATATGAACAGCAGCTTCACGACCACATAAGAAAACACCTGTTAAGTTGACATCAATCACCAACTGAAATTGTTCAAGCGACATTTTCTTCACAACTTCTCCGTCTTTAGCTTTAACAAACATGCCGTCACGCAAAATTCCCGCATTATTTATTAAGCCGTCAATGCCGTTCATTTCTTGATTTATTTGCGCAAAGGTATTCTCGACTTCAGTTTCGTTAGTCACATTGGCCAAATAATAATGAGCTGAAGAACCCGCTTGTTCGACTAGCGCGACGGTTTCTTTTAATTGATCTTCATTTAAGTCAACGAGCGCAAGTTTTGCACCATGTGAGGCTAGGCTAATAGCCATAGCTCGACCTAAACCTTGTCCACCACCAGTGATGACGATTGTTTTATCAGTTAAATTCATGCGTTATCCTTAAAATTTTTTAGTTTTCTTTTTAATTTATTATTTATAGTTAAATACTTATAGTGAATTTCTTATCTTTATTCTTTTGATTGAACATCTGCTATTTATTGTTTGATGTTAAATGTCAACTCACTCGGTTTCATCATTAAAAAACCACTGAACTAATTGTGAATCAATTGCATCAGGCGCATATGCATACCAATTTGGCTTTTGATCTTTATCGACCAGTAATGCTCGCACTCCTTCCATAAATTCAGGATATTGGCAACAACGTAGTGATAAAGCTAATTCATGTGCAAAGCATTCTGACAACGTTAAACCTTTGCAAAGAGATAACTGCTGAAAAATAATATGAGCGCTTAACCAACTACCTTTCGATAACTTATGCTGCGCTTTATCTAACATCGGCTCTTCAAACGTTGTGTTCATTATTGCTTGATAGACATCATGGGTATAATCCATTGATGCTAATGACGCCATAAAGTCTTGTTCTTTTTCAAAAACTGATTGATGAGTA
>DAINNQ010000472.1:0-2294 GCA_036735825.1 Alteromonadaceae bacterium
TGAGCAACGGCGTTACCAAGGTGAGTTAGACGAGATAAAATCACGTCAAAGTCAGGCCCGTGTGCAGTTAGAAAATCCAGATCAACAAGCCATGAATCAGTTATATCAGTGGATAAATGCGGCTTCTTTTTCTGTAGCTGCAGAGTCAAATACAACTAATCCTGTAAAGCTTACTGAGCAACAACGTGGTGTCGTCAATCAAGTTCAAGAATATTTACAAACACAGCTACAAACGCGTCCCAGTTTGACTGAATTTATAGCGACTTTGGAGAAAGTAA
This sequence comes from Alteromonadaceae bacterium, assembly GCA_036735825.1. Lineage (GTDB taxonomy): Bacteria > Pseudomonadota > Gammaproteobacteria > Enterobacterales > Alteromonadaceae > DAINNQ01. The sequence goes on from DAINNQ010000472.1 coordinate 279, forward strand.
AACAAGCCGAACAATTTCAGCTTGAAGATTGTCAGGATTGTTTGATAAAACTAAAAAATAAAATCTGGCAACTGTTGAACGTTCCTCTGGCAATGCCAAGCGTTCAAAATCAAGGTTATCTACATAACGATGCGTTGATCAAACAGTTTTCTCAACATGTAAATAGTAATACAACTAGTGCAGTAGGAAACCAAATAACGGGTAAAAGTGTGGAGTTAAATCAATGACGGAACGTTTTCTTCACTTACCTTTTGATCTGTTGATAAGCACAGCGCTATCAAATCAACAAATTATCTTGCTTGTTTTGTTAATGCTCGGCTGTTTGCTTATTAGTTGGATGGCTTTTCGTCGGTTGTTTTCTCATTCGCCTTCACGATTTGTTGCTGTTTTTTTTGCCAATATTTTCTCGATGTTGATGATAGTTGGGCTTATCCTACCTATCGGTCAATTTAATACTAAATCAACTCATGTGGTATTGTTTACCGAAGGTGCAGAATTAACGAACTTTAACATTAGTACGGGGCGTAAGGGACATGAGGGGCAGACGCCGAGTAATAATCACATCCCAAATTTAAGCAAAAATCTAAATAAAAAACCAAATCAAGAACTAAGCCAAGAACTAAACCAAAATCCAAACCAAGACCTAAATCAGAAGAATAAATCTAACCAAGTTCATATTGACGATGATACGCGCTTTTACCAATTTCAACGCTCAGTTAAAGCTAACGATTTATCTTCACAATATGACATCACCACACTCAATCATTTAGCTGAGTTAATGTTGTTAGAACCGCATTTAAGCGAATTAACCGTTGTAGGGCATGGTTTAAGTGAGCAGCAATGGCAACAATTAATTGATTTAAACCATCATAGTGATATTCAACTAAGCTTTATAGCCAGCGATAAACTTACTGGCTTTGTTGATGTGAAGTTTCCCAAAGCCGTAACTTTAGGAGAAGTTGTCACTGTTCAGGCAACATTACAGCGTTTTGAGCATTTAAAAGAACTGAGCAAATTTCGCATTAAGCTGTTAGATGTTAATCAGCAAGTGTTAAGTGATGTTGTGATCAATGCCAAAGCAATGGAAAAAGAAAACCCACGGATTGAATTTAGCTTTTTACCGAAAACGCATGGACAGCATTTGTATACATTACAATTGTTAGATGAAGCTGCTCTGTCTACAACTCATGCTGATGATTCTCAATCACCAGCCATTCTTATTGAAGAAGTGATCGCAATTCATGTCTCCGCCGCCAAATTGCCGCGAATATTAATTGCACAGTCGTCACCCAAGTATGAAACACGTCATTTAAAAAATTGGGCAAGTGAAGCTGGTGCTGAAATCGAGGTTGTCAGCCAAATCAGTAAAAATAGCTTTTTAATACAAAAGATCAATAGCCGTGATGAAAGTAAAAACTCGAGCGATAAAACGTCTGCTAACAATAACCTAGCCAAAAAACAATCCAATATTAACGACTTAGCAAGTGTTTTTTCACAAGAATACCTAACAAGATTCGACATGATTATTATCGATGGTCGATTGATCACCCGTTTGGCGAAAGTTGATTTAGAGGCAGATGTGACGCTTAGTTCATCTTCTAATCATCCACATGCCAATGCAGCGCAGAGTACAAGTACTGAAATGACTGCATTACAGCAAGCTGTAGATAATGGCACAGGCTTATTGGTTTTATCGGATCAAGAGTTTATTCAATACCTGAATCATCCTGAACGAGCTGCTTTGTTTATTCCTGAAAATGAAGCCAAATCAGATCAGGTTTTTGTTGATCAAGCTTTGACGAATCACCATGAATCGACTAGCCATGAACAAAACTCTCCAATTGAGGTTCAAACTGTGTGGCCAAAAGGCAAAATAGAACAAGGAGTGTGGGTTAATCAAAATCATTTGATTTATAACTACGGCAATAGCTTGGTCAGTTCAGATAAAGGTGCTCCCTTGGTTGTTGCTAAACATTTTGGCTTAGGAAAAGTCGGTATTTCAACAATTAGTCATAG
>DAINNQ010000473.1:0-2289 GCA_036735825.1 Alteromonadaceae bacterium
CTTAACACAAGATAGACTAATGTAACATTATGTAACATAATTTCTATAATCCAACCAAAGAATCACGCCAATAAACCTTTAAAATTCAGAAAGATAGAAATACAATTAACCTTAACGTAAAGATTAGGAGACAAATTTTTATTAACAAACTAAAAATTAAATTGTAACAATGACGAAAAACCACATAAATCAGTTAGTTTTGTTAAGGTGATTATATGTTAAACTCCCCGACTGTTTAATGAGGTTGCTGGAATCAAATAGTTAATGGATGTTGTATTAGATCTAAATTTATTAATAACGCTCTGTAGTGTTGGGTTTCTTGCAGGTCTAATTGATGCTATCGCTGGTGGTGGTGGCATGTTAACGGTTCCTACTTTACTTACGGCTGGATTACCTCCTCATGTTGCCTTAGGAACTAACAAATTAGCGGCCACTTTTGGCTCTTTTACTGCGTCATTAACCTTTTATCGTAAAAAGCTATTTAGTATCTCGTTTTGGCGTACGGCAATTATTTTTACCGCCATTGGGGCAACACTTGGTACATTTATCGTTAAATACTTGTCAGTTGAGTTTTTAGATAAAGCCCTCCCTATTTTAATTATCTCTACGGCTATATATACTTTACTCGCTAAAAACACTGTATATAAAGAGCAGGGATTACCAACAAATATTAAACATATACAAACCAAACAAGCCATACAGGGTTCCATCCTTGGTTTTTATGATGGTGTTGCTGGCCCAGGTACGGGTGCATTTTGGACTGCGTCATCAAGTGCGTTATATAAAATTAATATTCTACTAAGTAGTGGCCTTGCGCGATCAACAAACTTTGTCAGTAACTTTTGCAGCTTAGTTACCTTTATCTATTTAGGTTATGTCAATGTGTTACTTGGCGTTGCTATGGGAGTTTTCATTATGCTGGGAGCATGGGTAGGCGCGCATTGGGCTATTAAATTTGGCAATCGCTTTATTCGCCCTGTGTTTATCACTGTGGTGATATTAATGTCATTCAACTTAGCTTATCAAGCTTGGGTAAACTAACTAAAAGATGTCCAAATTAGCTATCGATAAAATATCAAAAGTACTGGTTTCGTTATTAGAACAAGCAAAAGCAATTGATGATTCTAACGCGCAAACCAAAGCTTATAACCTGAGAAAAGAGCAGTTAATTTTCTCAGAATCACTGTTTACATGTAATAGCTCCTATTTAGCTCACTATGTTTTGGAAACACAAGCTAAAACAAAAGAATTACAAGTATTACTCAATAATAAAAAGAATCAATTTAGTTTTGAAAGACTGCAACGCATAGAAAGACAAATTGCAGCGATTATTAACGCCATTAAAGCCAACGAAACTCAAAACAAATCGACACAACAACAGCTTGAAGCGATCAAAAGACGGAAATATAAGCGAGCAACACAAGCATTAATTCAACCCACGCAATCTTTATATCAACAGCTATCGGAAACTCTTGAATTTGAACGCCGTTTACAGACGATGCTTGATGAAAAACAAATCGAGTTAAATATGGCAAGCTCACATCTTAAACCTAAAAAAACAGATGAGATATTAGTTTTACATCAACGACTTGGTCGATGTAGGCAAGCTATATCTAAACTTGAACGTCAAATTGAGTTGAGCGAAAAACGCTAAAATCTGCCCAGTAAAATAGCTATAAAAGCTTTTAGGGTAAATAAAACAAAAACATTCGCTTTTTATTGCATCTCACAGTAGTCTTATAAGTAAAAATGATATTTGAGGCTAAAAATGAAACTATCTGACGATATACATAATTATTATGAAAAATTAGTGGTTCAGCACTTCGCTGCTTTAAAATTAGAAGATACCTATGATGCTGACTTTATTGCTGACTTAACCTGCGTTGTGTTAAACCAATTACCCACACGCTATATTCGCCATGAAGTTGACATGGCATTTTATTTGCCAGCCTCAGAACGCTTTGAAATGGAAAGTAATGTCAAAATTGCCGTCACCAAAGCTATTGAATTTATGAAGATCCACCGAGGTTAAGAAACTCTTAGTAACCTTCACTTCACATCGCATTAATGTCGATAAACAAGTGCTCTAGTAATGCTATCACTTGTTTATCATCTTCTTTAAATTGGATCCCTACACTTACTTTACCTTTGTCGTTTCTGCTATTGCAGACCTTGGCAGGTATTCTAATTTCTCCGCTAGCATGATGCGAAACACAGACAAATATATCACGCTCATTAACCCGCACAGATTCATTCGCAGCTTTAAATGTAAAGCCGCACCCTTTTAAT
>DAINNQ010000474.1:0-2269 GCA_036735825.1 Alteromonadaceae bacterium
GTATTAACATTGTCTTGCACTATGATATCAGTGAATAATTCTTGAAATTCTTCAGGTAAAGAAGCAAGGCATTCTTGCTCCGCTAAGCTTTCAATTTTCTTAAATTCACGGGCGATTTCTTGATTGGCATATTTGGTTGGACTAACAATATCACCATAACGCGTTTCACTGGCTTCATGATACAAAGCGATAGTGGCAACTTTATCTGCATTGATATTACCGGCAAACTTCTTGTTTTTAATAACCGCGAGTAGATGCGCGACAATGGCAACTTGGTGGGAATGTTCTGCAACGTTTTCGGGTTTGACACAAAACATTAATGCCCAACGTTTGATCAATGGCATTCTAAACATCCAGGCTAAAAAGGTACTTTGCTTATTACTTGTTTGCTCTACCATTAATGGTCCTTTGTATATTTAGTTGTTTATGACATGACTTGACATTGTCTGAAGTAAAACCGCAGTTAATTTAATATTAGCTACGATTTTATAAATTAAGTTAGTTTTTATTCTTGGCGGTAGGTGTTGAAAAAGTTTTTAATTTTATCAATGGCCAGCACAAGTTCGTCTACGTGCGGTAAAAATACTAAACGGAAATAATTTTTTTCTTTAATATTAAAGCCGCTACCATGCACAACTAATATCTTTTCTTGTTTCAGTAGATCTAACACCATTTTTTCATCATTGCTGATGTTGAATTTTTTCGCATCCACTTTAACAAATAAATACAAAGCGCCCATCGCAGGATTACACGACAAGCCATCGATGTCGTTTAACATTTTGTGGGCTAAATTACGTTGTTTTAATAAACGGCCGTCATTTTTGATTAATTCATTAATGCTTTGATAACCGCCTAATGCAGTTTGGATAGCATGTTGTACGGGCACATTGGCGCACAGGCGCATCGACGATAAAATATTTAGCCCTTCTAGAAAATCTTCAGCATGAATTTTAGGGCCGGTAATTACCATCCAACCTGCTCTGAAACCTGCAATGCGATAATTTTTAGAAAGCCCACCCATAGTGATCATCAGCACATCACTGGCTAAACTGGCGGTTGGAATATGCTTTGCTTCGTCGTATAAAATTTTGTCGTAAATTTCATCACTAAAAATAATAAGCTGATGTTTACGCGCTAAATCAACTATGCTGTTTAATATTTCTTTTGAATAAACTGCGCCAGTTGGATTATTAGGGTTGATCAAAACAATCGCTTTTGTGTTTTTGGTGATTTTACTTTCCATATCGTTCAGATCAGGAAACCATTGGTTTTCTTCATCACAATGATAATGTACAGCTTTACCACCCGACAAAGACACAGCTGCAGTCCATAATGGATAATCAGGCGCAGGAATAAGCACTTCGTCGCCGTTGTTTAATAAGCCTTGCATTGCCATTACAATCAACTCACTGACGCCATTGCCAATAAAAATATCATCAACACTGACGTCCATAATGCCGTTTTGTTGAAAGTACTGCATGACCGCAACACGCGCAGGATAAATACCTTTTGATTCACAATAGCCCTGTGCAGTCGGTAAATTATGAATAACGTCTTTTAAAATATCATCGGGTGCTTCAAAACCAAAAGGGGCAGGGTTACCAATATTTAATTTAAGAATTTTATGACCTTCGTCTTCTAGACGACGTGCTTCTGCTGCAATTTGTCCTCTAATTTCATAACAGACATTATTGAGCTTTGATGATTTCTTAATACTTTTCATAATTGGCGACTTCTTAACTGTAGCAATAGGTTAACGAACAAGGGTCAAATTGTAACTTCATGCATTGTTGCTAATTATCACGCTTTTTGAAACAGTTACTTGCAACTTTTTTATAGCAAAATGACAAATAATCAACAATCATGTTATTAAGGGGATTGTTAAATCGTATTTGCTAGCCAATTAACGAAATTTTAGGGGGATTTATGCCATTACCTTTATTATGGATAGGTGTTGCTGCTGCATCTGCTCTTGCCGCTAAAGGTTTAGCCGATGACCGAAAATCACAGCAAAAACAGCGCAGAAGATATACGCGTGCGCAACGACTTGCTGATCTTGAGCGTCACGAATCGCCGATTGCTATTTATCCATCAGATGTTTTATCAACGGAACAAAAAGTGAAACCTGAAATTGGTTCGATTGTTTGTTGCGGTATAGGTGGAATATTAGATCACACGGGCATATGGGTAGACGATAACACTATTGTTGAATTAGACGGTGAAGGGCTAATTAAACCTATTTCAGTACAACGATTTACCAAAGAACGGT
>DAINNQ010000475.1:0-2262 GCA_036735825.1 Alteromonadaceae bacterium
CATAGAGCTTTATTCATTCCTTTATAAAAGTGTTAGTTGTTTAGTTTCTAATCAATTTAATTATTATTCAAGTAAAAATACTAAAATAGGGTAACTAAATATGCCATTGAAAATGGATCAATCAATTTGATATGGATCGGGTATTGATAATTTGTTTAACAAATTTATTTCTAACGTTTCCATTTCTTGGGCTTCTTCTTCCGTTATATGGTCAAAACCAAGTAAATGCAAGCAGCCATGAATGATCATATGCGCCCAATGATGGTTTAATGGTTTATTTTGCTCTTTTGCTTCTAATTCGACAACGGTGGCACAAACCACTAAATCACCGAGTAAGTCCATGTCAATGCCGTCAGGCACTTCAAATGGAAAGGAAAGCACATTGGTTGATTTGTTTTTTTGTCGATATTGAAGATTCAGCGCTTGGCTTTCACTTTCATCGACAATACGAACGGTTACTTCAAAGGGTTTGTTGTATTGGGTAAGCGCGCAATCTAACCACGCTTGAAACTCTTTTTTACTAGGTAGGTTAGCGTTTTCACAAGCTATTTGCAGATCTAAAGTGATTGCCATTAATGCTCGCCTTCACTTGGCGTTATCGATTTTTTCGATTGAGCGGCAAGTTGTTCTTGCTTTCTCTTTTCTGCTTGTAAGCGATTCATTTTTTGTTCATGGGCATCATATGCTTCAACGATGCGAGCCACAACTGGGTGCCTAACAACGTCTTTTGATTGGAAAAAGTTAAAACTCACCCCAGGAATATCTTCAAGCACTTCAATGGCATGACGCAGCCCTGATTTTTGGCCTCGTGGTAAATCCACTTGGGTAATATCACCGGTGATCACTGCACGTGAATTAAACCCTATGCGCGTTAAAAACATTTTCATTTGTTCAACAGAAGTGTTTTGACTCTCATCTAAAATTATAAAAGCGTCATTTAATGTTCGACCACGCATATAAGCAAGCGGGGCAACTTCGATAACATTACGCTCGATCAGTTTTTCGACTTTTTCAAAACCTAACATTTCAAAAAGCGCGTCATATAACGGGCGTAAATAAGGGTCAACTTTTTGAGATAAATCACCTGGTAGAAAACCTAATTTTTCTCCTGCTTCAACCGCTGGTCGAGTGAGTAATATTCGGCGGATCTCTTGTCTTTCTAATGCATCAACTGCACAGGCAACCGCTAAATATGTTTTACCTGTTCCAGCAACCCCAACACCAAAACTGATATCGTTGGTGAGGACATTTTGCACATAAGCGGATTGATTTTTATTACGCGGTTTGATGATGCCACGTTTGGTTTTGATCGTGACCATTTGTTCGTAGTCAATATCAACTTTACTTGGTGCTTGTTCGAGAACATTCGCCCCTAAAATAGCCAAATGTACCATTTCATCCGTGATGGTTTTATTTTGACCTTTGACCGTATCTGTTTCGACATAAAGATCTTTTAGTAAGTTGATCACGGCATTAGCTGCATTATCTTCGCCGACAATTTTAAATACATTGCTGCGATAGCTAATTTCTACCCCTAAACGACGTTCTATCGTTTTTAGGTTGTCGTCCATAGGGCCGCATAAATTGGCTTGCCTGTTGTTATCAACAGGCTCTAAAACTAAACTGTGGTTGCTAACTTTGCTCAAGGAAATATCCAGAATATATGAGGTTACGGGGTGTACGTTGCCACGCCAAGTTCATCAAGATTAGATGCAGCTTGATGATGACTATTCGCTAATATATCAGCAGGTGAATGAGCAATACGTAAGCCCATTTCACTTTCTAAACGGACTAAATCACCACGTAAAGAATTGGCATAAACGTCGGTAATTTTGACATCAACGAATTGTCCTATAACACTATGTGGCGCAACAAAGTTGACGATACGGTTGTTTTCAGTACGGCCACGTAATTCCATTGGGTTCTTTTTCGATGGTCCTTCAACCAATATACGCTGTTCAGTGCCTAGCATTTGTCTGGCAATGCGTAATGCTTGCTGGGTGATGCGATCTTGTAAAATTTGTAAACGCTGTTTTTTTACATCTTCACCAATGTCATCAACCATGTCGGCGGCTGGTGTTCCAGGACGAGCACTATAAATAAAGCTAAAGCTTAAATCGAAGTCGACCGCTTTGATCAAATCCATCGTTGCTTCAAAGTCAGCGTCTGTTTCGCCAGGAAAGCCAACGATGAAATCGGAAGACATACAAATATCAGGACGCGCTTTTTTCAGTTTGCGAATTTGAGATTTATATTCAAGGG
>DAINNQ010000476.1:0-2259 GCA_036735825.1 Alteromonadaceae bacterium
CTTAATTTACCTTTCTTATTCTACAAAGGAATCTACAGGCAGCCACCATCATTCAATATCGACGGTGCCTTTGTATGGCACAGATGCTTTGGTGTTAAATGCCCCTGCTAAAACTCAACAATCTACCGATAAAACAACGAATTAATAGTTAATAACGCTATGATATTTAATCTTTTTAAAAAATCTCCCGTCATTGATGAAAATACTCGTCAATGGCTTATTGATACATTCGCGTGGGCGATAGCACATTTTGATGCCAAAACCTTTCATCATGAAACGCAATTAATTCTGCCCAATAATGATTTTTATTCTGGGCGTGTGGCAAGTATTGATGAAATGGCAGAGAATATTTTTACTCACACAGTGAATTATGCAGGCATGAAAAACTGGCCCCTGCGATTGCTTTCACCTAACCAAGCGATTAATTCGTTGTTACCTCAATTAACTGTGACAAATGCTTTGCGCGGCGAACAAGCACAAATACTGATTAATGACCAAATACCAACGATCGATTTTACTTTTAATCCTCAGCAAATTAATCAACCTCAAGATCTTATTGCATCGTATGCTCAGCAGTTAGCAACCGTGTTGGTAATGCAGCAAAAGGTGTTGCCTCCTGGTGGGCAAGAAACCATCCCTCAAGCAATTGATGTGCTTGCCTGTGTCATGGGATTTGGTGTTATTTTCGCCAATACTGCTTATCAATTTAGAGGGGGGTGTGGCAGTTGTTATAATCCGCGCGCAAATCGACAAGCCGCGTTACCTGAGCATGAAATGCTTTATTGCTTAGCAATATTTTGTCAACTCAAAGCAATCCCCGTTAAAAACGTAACGCCACATTTGAAGTCGCACTTACGCAGCGATTTTAAAAGGATGGTAAAAGATGTTCAGCAAGTTTTACCCTTGTCTGAACAAGCTGTGTTGGCATCAGCCTAATCCATGATGTTTTCTCTCGCGAGAGGTTACTAAAAAAACTGGTCAATATTTTGATAAATTTAGGAAATTTTTTATAAATCGGTCTACAGTTAGAGTGAAGGCATTAATATAATAATATTTGTAAAAGGCTTTGCTATGGAATCCATTCAAATAAAAGATTTTATGAACCACTATCCCGTTACATTTACCCCTGAAATGGTTGTTGAAGAGGCATCGTTACGATTTTTAAAAACTAAACAAATAGGTGGGCCAGTTATTGATGATAATAATCGCCTGATCGGCTTTTTATCTGAAAGCGATGTGATGGCAACTATGCTTAAATCCATTTATTTTAATGAGCATACTTCTGATGTTGCCGATCTGATGCGCAAAGATGTTTTGTCCGTTAAGCCTTATGACAGCGTGTTAGAGTTAGGGCAAAACATGCTAAAAAATAAACCTAAGGTTTATCCTGTTGTTGATGATGACGGTAATTTATTAGGTACTATTTGTCGAAATGATGTTTTACATGCGCTTGATAAACATTTACGTTCGTCATTTAATGCTGGTAAATAGCGTTTTTTTTGGTCGTGAATTTTATTAATTACTGATTGATTACTCAGTGCTGAAAATTTAGCACTGAATATTTGCTTCTGAGTACTTGATACTGATTATTTAGCATTGATTAATTTACACTGATCGTTTGGTAATCTGCAACACTATTGATAAAATACGTTTTTATGTGTTTTTTATGAGCGTATTTTGTCTTCAGAAGTTGTCGTCAATTCATCAGATAGTATTCATCAGTTAATTTCTCAATTGTTTTCGCAATTAGAAAAAGTGAGGTTATGTGACAAGCCTCGCTTTTTAAAACGTTTACATTCTTTAAAAAAAATAGCTAACGCTGAAAAGCAACAACGCCAACTTTCGCAGTTATCAACCCATATTAAAAAATCTATCTCACATAAAGAAAATAAATTAAAACAAACGCTTAATATCAGTTATCCCGAAAGTTTACCTGTCTGCCAAAACGTCGATCTCATTGCCAAAACGATTGAAGATCACCAAGTGGTTATTATTGCAGGTGAGACTGGCTCAGGTAAAACCACCCAAATTCCGAAAATTTGTTTGCAACTTGGCCGTGGTATTGATGGCATGATCGGCCATACGCAGCCGAGACGAATTGCGGCAAGAACGGTTGCAGCGCGTATTGCTGATGAATTAGATAGTCAACTTGGCGATGTTGTCGGTTATAAAGTACGTTTTACTGATCAAGTCACTGAAAATAGCTATATCAAATTGATGACTGACGGTATTTTATTAGCAGAAATGCAAAATGATCGT
>DAINNQ010000477.1:0-2249 GCA_036735825.1 Alteromonadaceae bacterium
AGCTAAGATATTGGTGAAGTTTCTAGCCGCTTCACTAATATGATTTAAATCTGTCAATACCTCGTCTCGACCTTCTTCCTCAGCAAGCTCTTGTAACATTTCACAATAACCACTTATATGGTTTAGTTGCATACGTAATTGGTACTCTACGTTAACTACATCGACATCATCTACTTTGGTTTTACTAGCACCAAGCAAATCTTCAATCAGACTGAGTAGTTTATTACCCGAACTATGTATTTTTTCAAGGTCTTGCTCAAATTCATACCAAGGATTTTTTTCAAAATCTTCAGCTAACATTTCACTGTAACCTAAGATATGACCTACAGGTGTTTTTAAGTCATGTCGAATATTGGCTAAGAGTTCTTTAAAACTTGAAGAAGATGACATCATTATTTATTTAATAGCCTATCCATAATAGATAATAATCGCTTTAAATCTATCGGTTTTGTATCATATTCATCGCACCCAGCTGCTAAAGCTTTATCTTTATCTTCCGCCATCGCATGAGCAGTTAATGCAATTACAGGTATGCCTTTGGTATCCTCATTGCTTTTTATATGACCTGCTGCTGTCCAACCATCCATTACAGGTAAGCTCATATCTAGCAAAATGATATCTGGATTTTCAGTGGTTGACATATCAACGCCTTGTTGACCATCAAAAGCCATAACAACATCGAATCCTTTTTTAATTAACCTTCGAGAGAGCATATCTCGATTCATTTCATTATCTTCAACAAGCAATACTTTTGTCATGTCTAACCTCTATTATCACCTTTAATTTTCTCATATTGACTGTTGATTTCACTAATGAGTGACTCAATATTCGTTTCATCTTTAGAGAATACTTGCTCTACCGTTCCTGCTAATAATTTCTGCTCATCTACCGATAAATCTTTTGCTGTTAACACTATCACAGGTACATTTTTGCCATTGGCTGAATTTCGCAAGTTACTTAAAAATTCAAAGCCATCCATTACTGGCATCATGATATCTAAAAGAATTAAATCAACATTATTGTCATTAAACTTCTCTAATCCCTCTTTACCATTTTCAGCAGTTACCACCTCCCAACCTATAGCTTGTAATGATTTTTGCGCAATATCCCGAGCATTTTCTTCATCATCTATGACGAGTGCATTGCCTCTTAATGCATATTTCAACACGGCACTTTTTAGCTGATTTCTGTCAACAGGTTTACTTAAATGATCAACAGCGCCTAACGATGTGCCCATTGCTTTATCACCCACAATAGAAATCATTACCACTGGGATATTCTCTGTACTCTCTGAGGCTTTTAACTTACTCAATACTTCCCAGCCATCCATTTCTGGCATCATTACATCAAGGGTAATTAAAGCAGGCTTCCAACTTTCAGCTAATTCGATACCATCTTTACCATTATCTACGCAAATAACATGGTAGCCTTCTGACTCTAAATGCCTTTTCAATAACTCTCTGGCGTGAGGATCATCATCAATGACCAAAACACTTTTTTGCCCAGATATTTTTGGGGAAGTATTCCCCACTATTTCTTTTGTTTTTTTGCTCTCACTTTTATCGTCACTACTATTAATAGATACAGGTAAGTTGAAGTTAAATGCTGAGCCTTTACCTTCAATGCTTTCAACTTCAATAGACCCTCCCATCAATTCGCAAAAGCGCTTAACTAACGCTAAGCCCAATCCTGTGCCACCATAATTTCTGGTAGTTGATTCATCAGCTTGAGAAAACTCTTCAAATACTTTCTCAAGCTTATTTTTAGGGATTCCAATACCCGTATCTGCCACTGAAAATTCAATAAAAGAAGAAACTTTAGCAACTGATATAGTAATGATACCTGATTTAGTGAATTTAGCTGAATTAGAGACAAGGTTTAATAAAATTTGTTTAACCTTAGTTACGTCAGAGTGCATATCGCCTATATCTGAAGCTATATTGAGAGAGAGTTTATTGTTGTTTTTCTCTATAAATGACTGCGCTGTAGTGGCAACCTCTTTGACTACACTTGTAATATTAAAATCCTCTAAGTATAAGTCCATTCTACCTGCTTCAATTTTTGATATATCAAGAATATCGTTTATTAAAGTCAGAAGATGTTTTCCTGCTATACGTATTTTTTCGAGGTCTTTAGCTTGTTGAGAATTATTGTTTTCGGCTTCTTCAAGAAGTAGTTCGCTGTAGCCAATAACTGCATTCAGAGGTGTTCTAAGTTCATGACTCACATTAAGCAAAAACTTAGACTTG
>DAINNQ010000478.1:0-2231 GCA_036735825.1 Alteromonadaceae bacterium
CAATCATATGAAAGCAGACTCGACATTTATCAAACAATTGAGCTGAAGAGTGATTTATCTCATTTATCTGCCAATCAAAAAACAATGTTATCGCTGTTAATAGAAGCGGCTGACATAATTGATGGCTTATATTGGCAACAAGCGTTAGGCATTGATAAAAAAACGTTTTTATCAACTATTGAAGATGAAAAAGTTAAAGCGTTTGCAGCAATTAATTATGGCCCTTGGGATCGACTCGATGGCGATAAACCTTTTTTTAAAGGAATAGCAGAAAAGGCACTTGGTGCTGAGTTTTATCCGCATGATATGACAAAAGAAGAGTTTGAGAATGCCGAATTTCCTGACAAAAATGGTTTGTATTCCTTAGTCAAACGCAATCAAAACGGGCAATTAATCACTATTGCTTATTCTGAAGCTTACAGTGATGAATTAAACCGAATTGCGGTAATATTAGAAAAAGCAGCAACTTTTGCTGAAAATAAAGAGTTTGCCAATTACTTGCAAATGAGAGCAAAAGCACTGCGCACCGATGATTATCAGCCATCAGATTTTGCGTGGATGGACATGAAAAGCAACCCTATTGATGTAGTGATTGGACCTATAGAAACCTATGAAGATCAATTGTTTGGTTATAGAGCCGCATTTGAAGCGTATATTTTAGTAAAAGATATGATGTGGAGTGAAAAGCTTGCAAAATATGCCGCCTATCTTCCTGAATTGCAAAAAGGCTTACCTGTTGAACGAAAGTATAAAAAAGAAGTACCGGGTTCTGACGCTGACTTAAATGCTTATGATGTGATCTATGTATCAGGACATGCAAATTCAGGGGGCAAAACCATCGCAATCAACTTGCCTAACGATGAGCAGGTTCAACTTGAAAAAGGAACACGTCGCTTACAACTCAAAAATGCTATGCGAGCAAAATATGATGCGATAATGGAACCCATTGCCAAAACATTGATTGTTCCTGAACAACAAAAAAATGTCACTTTTACAGCATTTTTCGCCAATACCATGTTCCATGAAGTTGCTCATGGTTTAGGCATTAAAAACACGATTAATGACAAAGGTACAGTGAGACAGTCGCTGAAAGAGCATGCTTCGGCACTAGAAGAAGGAAAAGCAGATATTCTTGGACTTTACATGATACGTCAGCTTTTAGAAAAGAAAGTCATTACAGAAGGTGAATTAGCTGATTATTACACCACCTTTTTAGCCGGTATTTTCCGCTCTGTTCGCTTTGGTGCTAGCTCAGCTCACGGTAAAGCGAATATGGTTAGATTTAACTATTTTGCCGAGCAAGGCGCATTTAGTCGAAATGAGCAAGGACTTTACTCAATCAACATCAATAAAATGACAGAAGCCATTGATTCACTTTCTGCCCTTATATTAAAAATTCAAGGTAATGGTGATTATGAGGCTGTCGATAAACTGGTGAAAGAAAGCGGTATTATCGGTGAGGATCTTGCTACTGATTTAGCCAAACTTGAAACGGCTGGCATTCCTGTTGACATTGTTTTTAAACAAGGAAAACAAATACTTGGACTACAATAACCTCAAATAAATTTTAATAAAGTTCAACATTCCCAAACCTATTTACGGCAAGGGCTATAAAACTAAAAAAGAGGCTATTTACAGCCTCTTTTTAATATGTAAATTATTTTTGAAAGCCTCTAAGGCTCGCTCTCTTTCACCTATACTTCAATAAAAGAGTAATTTATTTACCTTAAATTTGCCGTTAAATTTTCAAACCTAGTTTGAGCTAAAGGATCGCCTTTATTGGTTTGGCAAACCCCTTTCTGGTATTGATAACTATATACTTCAAACCAGCAATCCAAGATCCTACCATTTTCAACTTCATCAGCAATCGCAAGCACTTGTGCAGCTACTTCAGCTGTTGCTAGTTGATTGTCTTTGCTTGAATTTCTAATTTGGTATTTAGACACATAATCACTGTTAATTAATAATTGAGGATTTATTGATAACACAGGTAGATTGTTAAGGTATGGGCTTTTACGGAACATTTTCTTCGCTTCTCGCCAGCTACCATCTAATAATATAAATAAAGGCTTTTTATTTTGTGTTTTATGTAGTAATTGTTCACACACTTGATGCCGTTGAGATGAAAAGCGCGGGTTTTGGCCATCCACGCATCCGTGATAATCACTTGCATCCAACGCTTCCTTAAATTAGAACTCCACACATGATCAGAAATCACCGCTCGATAACGG
>DAINNQ010000479.1:0-2219 GCA_036735825.1 Alteromonadaceae bacterium
ACCCATGTTTCCCTTCTTGATTAAATATTTCAGCAAGATCAGGTAACTTGGATTTTTTAATACCTGTTAGGAAGCCTTCTTTATTTTCTATTTCCAAAGTTTTATATTCGTATTGTTTCATTTTTACTATTTCCTCGTAGTCGAGGTCATGAATATTTATATTAAAAACAGATGCTAGTGCTTTCTTAGATTGGAGCGATGCTGATGCCTCGTTTTCAATTCGCTGTATTGTTCTAAGGTTAAGGCCTGTTGCTATTGCTAGCTCATCTTGTGACCAAGATTTCTTAACCCTTAAATCAATTACTAAATTTGCATTAATCTTCATAAATATCCTACAACCTGTTATTTTTGAGACAACTAAATTATCCACAAAAATAATGGATTATTTTACGACGACTCTACGAGAACATAACGACAATTATACGACACTTTTACGACACATGTTGGAATTAGTGCTCTAACGCCCCATTCAGGGGCTGATAATAGCTTGCTAAAATGTGAAGCGAAGCGGAACCGAGCAAGCTGTTAGCAGACCCGTTACTGTAATGGCTTGTTATACGTTGTTGTAACCAGTAAGTCCGTATACTTTCTCTTGCCTACCCCATGACTCATGTATATGAATTTGAGTGCCGCGGGTAGTAGTTAAAGTATGAGTGCCTTCAAGTTTTTCATTTGAGTTAACAGGGTCACAAACAACGGCTAGAATTAATGCCCACAGAATGACGTTTGATATAGATATTTTGTTATCTTTATATCGAATCACATTTCCTTCTACAATCTCTAATTTATCACCTATTTCGCCATCGTGAAGCAATCCATTTCTTACTGATTTATAGTAAGCCTGTGCAATATCGATTGTTTCACCGTTTTCAACAGGGAAAGACATTACTGGCTTAGCACTACTTTTAATTCCAACGACCATAAAATAGATAAGAGATTCATGGTCTCGGATAAATTCTTTATATCTAACACCGACTCCTTTATTTGGGCGTTTTTTCTTACCGCTAGCATCAATAGCAATTGAAACTTGAATCAGTGCATTTTCTAAATCACCAGCAGCAACTTTAGAAATAGCTTCATGTATTCTATTACCAATAGCCGACACTAAACTCTCCTAAACGTATAACGCCGTTTTAAGCGGCGAGTAATAGCTTGCTAAAATGTGGAACGAAGTGGAACCGAGCAAGCTGTTTCGAGTCCGACTTGAAAACCCTTGTTAGCCTGCTTTTACACTCAGGTTATCAGTCTTCTTTTTCGGAATCTTGCTTTTTTTGCATACTAACTCCGAAAGCAATACCTATTGCAATTCCAACTGCCAATCCTGCGCCAACATTTCCCATAGAGGAACCAAGTGCTAAACCTACACCGACGCCAAGCGCAAGACCAACTGCAACTTTATTTGATTTAGTTTTCTTTTTGTCTGAAGCCAATTTATTTCTCCATAAATGTAAATTGAGTCAACTGATTTCAAGCTGGCTAACGCCTCATTAAGAGGCAAAAAATAGTTTGCTAAAATAAGCGACGCAGGAGCAAAAGCAAACTGTTTTTTGTCCTACTTGAATGACTTGTTAGCTGCCCTTTGCTGACTCACTGTCATACCAAATACCGTATTTATCTCCTTGGTATTTAAGCCAATGATATAAGTATGCTGTAGACAACATAAGTAGACCACCGATTAAAGCGGCCTCACTAATTATACCTAGACAACAGAAAGTAAAACCACTCATGTGCCCAATAACCTCAATTCTAGCCGCTGACTTTCTAGAAGGTCTAGATTGTAAAAAATTAAATACAAACCAACATTTTAATATTAAAGGTAAAGCTTTCCAATTATCTGATTTTTTATCCATCATAAATTTCTCCTGATTTAAAGTTGACACATCAACCTCAAGTGCAGCTGCGAGACATTTAAGAGATTCTAAACTGGCATTATGTCCACTTTCTATTCGTTGGATTGTTCGAACATTTAACCCTGACATTTGAGCTAATTGCTCTTGTGAAAGGTGACGACTAATACGTAGTTCTTTAAGGATCATTAAATTTCTCTCTGTACTTAAGAATCACAAGTATTTATTGATTTCTTTAATGTCGGTTACGAAATCATCCCGACATTCACCCGACAGTGAAAGTAACGCCTACTGTCAGGGCTGCTAACGCCTCGTTAAGAGGCAAATAATATGTTGGCTAAAATAAGCGACGCAGGAGCAAAAGCCAACTGT
>DAINNQ010000480.1:0-2211 GCA_036735825.1 Alteromonadaceae bacterium
TGCTCGTGTAACTTTCTAATCATTTAGAAGTAACATAGTACTTTCAGTGTACTTTTAATAATAAAAACGCCGCTGAACAAGCGGCGCTTTTTTATTTAATAATTTATCTTCGACGACTGGAATTACTGCCTTAAAGTGAACATAGCTTCTTAGTATAAAATCATCCCATAAAATTTCCTTATAAATAGTGTTATTTAGCAAGAAGTTACCTTGGATTAACTCATATTTTAAAGGTATTGGCTATATCTTGAAGGTTTGTTGCTAACGTCGACTGTTCTTTAGCTGTCGCGGCTATTTGAGCTGCACCTGAGGTGGTTTCTGTTGACTTTTGCTCAATTGAAACAACATTTTCGGCAACATCTTGTGTGACAACTGACTGCTCTTCAACCGCAGTTGCTACTTGTTCTGTCATGGCAAAAATATTGCTCACAGAGTTGCCAATGTCTTCTAAAGTATGTTCGACACCTTTTGAATGCTCAACGGCTTGCGCTGCTTTTTGTTGGCTTTCTTCAATAACATTAAAGGCCGCGTTTGCATCTGATTGTAATGACAGAATAAAAGATTCAATTTCTTTGGTTGATTCTTGTGTGCGTTGCGCAAGTGTTCTTACTTCGTCTGCGACTACGGCAAAGCCTCGCCCTTGTTCGCCTGCACGCGCAGCTTCAATTGCGGCATTAAGCGCTAACAAATTGGTTTGTTCAGCGACTGACTTTATTACATCAACAACCTTAGTAATATTGTTACTGCTTTCGTGCAAGTTGTTGATTTGCTGCGCCAATCCATCTATTTCAACAGCTAATGCTTCAATTGCATGGTAAGAGGTTCGAACTACCTCTAACCCATTTTGTGCTTGAGCATCAGCTTCTTTAGCTGAGTCAGCGGTTAATTGTGTGTTCGCAGCAACCTCTTTTACTGTTGCGGATAGTTCTTCGATCGCAGTCGCAATCATCCCTATATTGTCTTGTTGTGCAGTTAAAGATGTTAAGTTGAATTCACAGGTTCTTGACGTTTGTTCAGCGGCTGAAGAAAGAGAGATACTTGACGTTGATATTTCATCAATTGCGCCTGAGAATTTGTTCAGGGTTAGGTTTAATGAAGAAGCTACTCTGCCAAGTTCACTTTTTCCTTCCATGGTTGCTCTTAAGGTCAGATCATTATTATCACGAACACTTTCCATTATGCTGGTGAGTTCTTTTACGCGGGCCGATAAATCTTTTATGGTGATATAACTGATAAAAATGGCGAGTGAAATTAAAATTAAGCTCATGACACTTTTGATTATCATAGAATTAAATGAACTACTTTGCATTTCACTTGCCAGAGCTAATAAAATATCATCGAGTTTGTTTTCAACTTTTTTAAGTTGAGAAATTCTGTTTGTTGATTGTTCAAACCAATATGTCGCATCAATATTAAAATCTGTATTTTTTGATTGTGCTACATTTCTCATGCGTTCAACTTCTTTAATCGAATCATCATTTAATTGCTGTTGAAAAAATGTCAAGTTATCAGTTGAGGCAAAAGCACGAAAATTATCAAAATAAGTATTTTGTTGAGAGACCAAACCGATAAATTTAACAAATAAACCTGGGCCAAATTCATTTTTAGCAAAGGTATTACTTAATACTGCACGTTCAATGCCTGCGCGTTCTTTTCCTTGTAAAAAATTATAGTAGGCAATGGTCTCTTTGGTGATGGCTTCATTAGAACTGATTTTTGCAATTAATGCAGAAACATTTAAAAGTTGACTATTTAGCTCAGTATAATAACCAATAGCGTCTTTTGCGCTAATTTTTAAATTATCAACTTGTTGACGAATATTTTGACGTTTGTTGAGGGCAGTGTTGATGTCGTTATTTAAACGAACAATTTGGTTATCTGAAAACGTATTATCTTTTAAGAATAGGTTTTTAGCGGCAACTTTATTGTCAACGTCGTTTCGTTGAGCTTTAATTGCTGTGGCGAAGTTTTCTCCTTTTGACCCCAAAAAACCAGCAGTCATTCCGCGCTCTTTTTGTAATTCATGCACTAACTGAGAATAAGTAACAGACAAGTTTGTCATCTGCTTTAAAGTTGACATTTCATTATAGACAGCAATGCTTTTGGTAATGGAAGTAATGCTAAGCCAAATAAACCCTAATAAGGGTAAGGCTAATAAAATAAATATTTTATTTTTGAATGAGATATCTGAATGTTTCATTGGTCTTTCCT
>DAINNQ010000481.1:0-2207 GCA_036735825.1 Alteromonadaceae bacterium
CAATATCACATAGAATGAGAGAAAGAGGTGTATTGTTACGTTTGGCAATAGACATCAGTTGGCCAGAAACTTCTTTCAAATAATTACGATTTTTAGCACCAGTGAGGCGATCGGTAATGATTTCTTTTCTGAGCTTGCCAACTAATGAATAAATAATACTGAGCGCAAAACCAAAAAATAACACACAAATAAAGCTTAATAGAGCGATAAAATACAGCGCTAAAGGAGCAGGTTTTTGTTGGAAAAAGAAGAGGGCATAAATAGCAATATAGGCGATAAAAATGAGCATGATCACTAAAATGGAACCGTATAACACTCTGTCACCTAAGCGATATTTTTTATATTGTTGGTTACATTTCTTTATCGTAAATATGTAAGGTATACCTACGTTTATCAGTACCACGGCAGCACGCAGTAAACCTGAGTCATAGTAATTGTTGATAATAAATAATATGCCTATAAACACAAGGCAATGTGCGGCACATAACGCGTAATGAGAACCAGTAATTTGATGGTCATAGCGGGTAAATACGGCAAACATGAGGTTGTAGGCAATCAGCAAAATGAAAAGATTGCTGATAATTAACGAGACTACGGACAAATGTTCGTAGCGCAATAAAACCGCTTCAAATGAGGCAATAGTAAACAACAACACTAACCTAAAATAGAAAGTCGATTTCGCTTTATTGGTATTATCGGGTTTTGGTAAAAAGTAGGTGAATGAATATAACACCACACAAACGATGGCGAGCGCAGCAAAATAGGATAACGCTACAATATATTCTTGCAAAAATGCACCTGTGGTTTTTTGAGGCAATATGTTGATTATACAACATATGCATCATTTTAAAGATTTTAAACAACAAAGCCTAATCATCAATGATTAGGCTTTGTTTATGATCGGCTGAGAAAATTAGTTTTCAATGCCGCTATGGCGAAGTAAGGCATCAATTTGAGGAGCTCGTCCTCTAAAAGCAGCAAATAATTCGCTTGGCTCTTGTGAGCCGCCTTTTTCTAAAATATTCGTTAAGAAATCTGCACCCACTTGAGGATTGAAAATACCTTCTTCTTCAAAGCGAGAAAACGCATCAGCAGATAATACTTCAGCCCATTTATAACTATAATAACCCGCCGCATAACCACCACCAAAAATGTGACTAAAGCTGTGTTGAAAACGATTAAAATCAACCGTTTCAACTACGGCATAATCACGGCGTACTTGGTCGAGTATGTTTTGAATGTAAGATTGATTATCTTGCTCAGGTTGATATTGAGCATGCATTTTAAAATCAAATAATGAGAACTCGAGTTGACGTAACATTTGCATAGCTGATTGATAATTTTTTGCAGCTAACATTTTATCGAGCATTTCTTGTGGCAATGGTTCACCACTTTCGAAATGGCCTGAAATAAATGCTAATGCTTCAGGTTGCCAGCACCAATTTTCTAAAAACTGACTCGGTAACTCAACCGCATCCCATGGCACACCATCAATACCTGATACGCCACTGGCATTAATTTGCGTCAACATGTGATGAATACCATGACCAAATTCATGAAACAAAGTCACCACTTCATCATGAGTAAACAATGCCGGTTTACCGCCAACAGGGCCGTTAAAGTTACAGGTTAAATAAGCAACAGGGAATTGAATGTCGCCGTTACTTAGTTGGCGACGGCCAACACAATCGTCCATCCACGCGCCACCACGTTTTTTAGCGCGAGCATATAAGTCTAAATAAAAGCTACCGCGTAATTGCTTGTTTTTATCTAACACTTCGAAGAATTTGACATCTTTATGCCAAGTATCAACATCCGTTTTTTCTGTAATTGTTAAACCAAACAAACGATGAACTACTTCAAATAAGCCAGAAACGACTTTAGATTCTGGGAAGTAAGGACGCAATTCTTCATCAGAAATTGCATAACGTTGTTGTTTTAATTTTTCACTGTAATAAGGTAAATCCCAAGGCGCTAAAGTGGTTTGATTAAATTCAGTATGGGCGAACTCTCGTACTTCATCGAGATCTTGCTGACCTTGAGCTTTTGATTTTGAAGCTAAATCTTCTAAAAAGCTCAGCACTTCATCGGGCGAGTTTGCCATTTTGGTTGCTAATGAGTGTTCGGCGTAATTGTTGAAATCGAGTAGCACAGCAAGCTCATGTCTGAGCGCCAATAATTCGTTCATAATGCTACTGTTGTCATAT
>DAINNQ010000482.1:0-2192 GCA_036735825.1 Alteromonadaceae bacterium
AGTTAATGCAAAACATGGAATTTCTTCCCCTTTCACTAATCGAGGTAAGTAATAATCTTGTTGCTCTTTTGTGCCGTAATGTTGCAATAATTCACCTGGGCCTAAAGAGTTTGGTACACCTACGGTGCTTGCTAAAACGGTACTAGCGCCTGATAATTTTTGTAACACGCGCGATTGGGCATAAGCGCTAAACTCTAAGCCGCCATATTGCTTTTTGATTATCATGGCAAAGAATTTATTATCTTTGAGATATTGCCAAACTTCAGGAGATAAATCTGCTCTATTGTGTGTGGTATCCCAATCATCGACAAGACGACAGACTTCTTCAACAGGACCATCTAAAAACGCTTGTTCTTCAGCGCTTAATCGCGGTTTAGGGAAATTATGCAGTTTGATCCAGTCAGGAGAACCTCTAAATAATTCAGCTTCAAACCAAGTCGTTCCAGCATCAATGGCTTCTTTTTCTGTGTCTGACATTTCAGGCATGATTTTTCGAAAAGCAGATAAACACGGCCCAGTGATGTGCTTTTTACGAAAATCGTTAAGGTTTAAAGGTAGAGCTAATAAACCAAATATTAACCAGCCAAAAAATGAAATGACTTGAAATACTGTGCCAATAATCATAAGTACAGCAAATGAAAGGGTAAAGGTTGATAACGATGCTCTGTTATATGCCATAAAGCCCGTTAGCGCTATTGCACAAATTAACCACGTAAATAATTCCACAGAAGTTCCTTATATTTTGTTTTATATTTTAGAGGTCTGACCACTTTCTTTGATATAGCTTAAATCTATTCGTCGTTATTTTCAATCACTACTTATTAACTATAACTGAAAAAACTTATCTATCTATTTTCCTTTACACATGTTGCTGTTGATGCAGCTGAACAATTAAATGTAAAATCTATCAACTGCTAAATATTAATAGGCAAAAGCAATGGTAAAAATAAGAGATCTTCAATATTTAGATGCTATCGCAAAATATCGTCATTTTGGTAAAGCCGCACAAGCATGTTTTGTCAGCCAACCGACTTTGAGTGGGCAAATATTAAAGCTCGAGCAGCAATTAGGTTTAACCTTAGTTGAACGACAAACCAGACAAGTGATGCTAACTGATATTGGGGAACAACTCATTGTAGATGCGCGCTCTGTATTAAAAGCTGCGACAACTTTTGAACAATCAGCCAAGGCTTTGCTTGACCCATTTTCGGGTGACTTACACATCGGATTAATTCCAACATTAGCACCTTATATTTTGCCGCATATCATGGCAGGGTTTAATCAACAATTACCCGATATTAAATTTTTCCTCCATGAAGAAAAAACACAAGATTTACTACAACAATTAGCTGATGGCGAGTTGGATGTATTAATTATTCCTTGGTTAGATAGTATGGATAAATTCGAACGCTTTGATCTATTTAATGAAGCTTTTGTTGTTGCATGTCATCCTCAGCATGCTTTAGCAGGTAAAGCATCGCTCAATTTAGCTGATTTATCAGGACACCATATTTTAACATTAGCTGATGGGCATTGTTTAAGAGACCAAGCAATGGGCTATTGTTTTAGCGCAGGGGCTCATGAAGACCAAAGTTTTAGAGCAACAAGTTTGGAAACTTTACGATATATGGTAGCGAGTAAAATGGGCGTCACTTTATTGCCTGAATTGGCAACGTTTAATCGCAGTGCAAGTGAAGGTATTTCATATGTTCCTTTTGCAGAGCCAAAACCTGCAAGACAAATATCACTGGTGGTCAGAAAAAGTTATTCAAGAATGGCTTGTGTTAGAAAAATGGTCGAGTCAGTCAAGCAATCTATGACAAAAATCATAGATTAATTTGTTGACGATAACTTTATTAGTATAATGACTTTATTCACTCGTTCGTCAGTGAATTTGTATTTTTAAACAGGTGATATTTTATGTGTGAACTCTTAGCGATGAGCGCTAATGTACCAACTGATATTTGTTTTAGTTTCAGTGGTTTAATGCAAAGAGGAGGGAATACAGGCCCGCATAAAGACGGTTGGGGTATCACTTTTTATGAAGGAAAAGGCTGTCGAAGTTTTAAAGACCCTTTGCCGAGTGCTCATTCACCTATTGCTCAATTAGTGACAGAATACCCGATAAAAAGTGAAGCGGTTATTTGTCATATTCGCCAAGCAAATTCAGGTGCTGTGTGTTTAGAAAATAC
>DAINNQ010000483.1:0-2188 GCA_036735825.1 Alteromonadaceae bacterium
ATGGTAAATAAACCAAGGGTGATGAAAAATTTATTGCTAAAAAGGGAAAGCAATATTGGGAAATGTAGATTAATGAATGTATAAACTTGCTCTAACAATGTATTGCCTTTCTAACGTCAATGAATATCAATTGTTCAGAATTGATTTGAGAACATCACTCTTTTTCAGTCATCAGGAAGATGAAAAGAAGAAGTCATTTTAAGGTGCATATTCTCGTCTTTTTTTAAGGCTTTGACAATCGCGTTTAACGATTAGTTGTTAATAGGTTATTTTTCAAAACGTGCATCAAGCTTTTTACAAATAGGAATGTTTATCCGCGGCATTGTCAATGTAGTTACTTTTATTTGCTGATGCTATTGTTATCGAACTTATTGATTCTTTAATTTTAAATTTGTTTAAAAATTTATATTACAAAGTTTCATCAGGCAAATGTATAACGTATTTATTTCTGCCAGTTGTTTTTGCTTGATACACCGCGATATCTGCAGCATTTATAAAGCTTTTTACCGTAAAAAAAGCTGGAGCTTCATGACCCAATAGCCCTGTTATGCCTATTGAAGCGAAGATACTAAGTTGATGATTTAAAATAGTATGTGACGCAGATAACGCGGAGATAATTTTTTCCGCTAACTCTTTTGCTACCTGTGTCGACGTTTTAGGTAACAACAAAGCAAATTCATCTCCACCTAATCGTCCTAAGGTATCTGATTGCCTTATTTTTTGTTTGATAACACGAACAAATGTTCTTAGTAATTCATCACCGGTTTCGTGACCATAAAGATCATTGACCTCTTTAAACTTATCTAAATCAAAAAATAATAATGAGAGTGGCTCTTTAAATCGTTTTGAACGTAATAACGCTTGTTTAACTCGATCATGAAATAAATGCCGATTAGTTGCATTAGTGAGTTCATCAAAATGCGCTAATTTTTTCAACTGACTGTCTTTATCAAAGTCTCGCAGTAATGATGAGCAAATATGAGTTAGAATCGGCGGAGTTAAAGATAATTTTGGAAATGAATCTATGATCAAAGTGTTAAATGATTGATGATCGAATAAACCAAAATTTGGGGTTAATACAAGGAACGGAAAAGGGATGTCATAATGTGAAAATACTTTCCCAATTCTTTTAGCCGCTTTGGCAAATTGTTGCTCTTCAATAACTAATAAATCTACATTTATCAGTGTCTTTTCATGGATTGAAGTTAGCTTGCTCGCTGAAGTGATCACTGAATTTAATTCAGCAACATGAAATGTACTTGTTAACCAAGCGCGTTTTGCTTCATTTTCTTCAATCAGTAAAATATTAAAAGTCATAACCGATGTTAACCTACTTGATTTATAAAGATAATAGTAGATAGATTGCTAGGGGATTTCCACAAAAACGTCTTTGATGATAAATGTTAGAAGCGCGTCGAATAAATATTTTTATTAATATTCATTTTGATCTCGGTTAGACTGAGCGCAATATTATTTTTAAAGACCTTTTTAATGAAATTTAGTCCACTTGTTCAAGAGCTGATTAATTCTTTTAAATGTTTACCTGGTGTTGGCGCAAAATCTGCGCAACGCATGGCTTTTTATTTATTGGAACGCAATCGAATTGGCGGAAAAAAACTCGCTGATAGTTTAGCGAATGCGATGGAAAATATTGGTCATTGTCAGCAATGTCGCACATTTACTGAAGATGAATTATGCGATATTTGTTTAAGCCCAAAACGTCAACTTTGTCAGCAACTGTGTATTGTTGAAACTCCAGCCGATGTTTTTGCTATCGAACAAACAGGAGAGTTTAACGGTTTATATTTTATTCTTATGGGGCATTTATCACCTTTAGATGGCATTGGCCCTGATGATTTAGGGCTTGATATTCTTGATCGTCAATTGGCTAAAGGTCAGTTTAAAGAAGTGATATTAGCGACAAATCCTACCGTTGAAGGCGAGGCTACTGCACATTTTATTGCCGAAATAGCGA
Organism: Alteromonadaceae bacterium; assembly: GCA_036735825.1. Taxonomy (GTDB): domain Bacteria; phylum Pseudomonadota; class Gammaproteobacteria; order Enterobacterales; family Alteromonadaceae; genus DAINNQ01. The sequence continues at coordinate 1,976 of DAINNQ010000483.1, forward strand.
AAAAACATCAAGTGACTATTTCCAGAATTGCTCATGGTGTGCCAGTAGGCGGTGAACTTGAATATGTTGATGGAAACACTCTGTCACATGCTTTATCAGGTCGAAAGAGTTATCTTTTTTAGTAATTAGAGTTTATTGTGATTTGTACTGTGTTATTACTTTTCATGTCGATTCACTACAGAATAATGGTAATGCCTTGTTTAAATGCTAAAA
>DAINNQ010000484.1:0-2179 GCA_036735825.1 Alteromonadaceae bacterium
CATTTAATAGATACCAATTCAGGTAATGTTGAACGTGGTATTTGTGCAATTCCGTATGTGCGTCAATCGGACGGGCAAACGGTATATTTTCCATCGAACTTGATTGAAAATTTATTTTTAAGTAACGGCATGAGTGCGGGTAATAATTTAGCAGAAGCACAAGTGCAGTGTTTGTCAGAGATTTTCGAACGAGCAGTTAAAAGGCAGATCATAGAGCAGGAGCTTGTTTTACCTGATGTACCTGCTGATGTTTTAGCTAAATATCCAAGTATTGTTGCTGGCATTGAAGGCCTAGAAGCACAAGGATTTCCTGTTGTTGTAAAAGATGCCTCACTTGGCGGTCAATTTCCTGTGATGTGTGTCACCTTAATGAACCCGAAAACAGGCGGTGTTTTTGCTTCATTTGGCGCGCATCCAAGTTTTGAAGTTGCGCTTGAACGCAGTTTAACTGAATTACTGCAAGGCCGAAGTTTTGAAGGACTTAACGACGTACCTAAACCTACTTTTAACAGTATGGCGGTTTCAGAGCCGGAAAACTTTGTTGAACATTTTATTGATTCAACGGGCGTTATTTCTTGGCGCTTCTTTAGTAACAAGCATGATTATGAGTTTTGTGAATGGGATTTCTCAGGCACTAACGAAGAAGAGTGTCGATGCTTAATGGATATTCTCTCGAGTTTAGGGAAAGAGGTGTATACCGCCGAATTCGATCAATTAAATGCAACGGCATGTCGTATTCTGGTACCAGATTATTCTGAAGTTTATCCGGTTGAAGACCTCATTTGGGATAACACCAATAAAGCGCTGGCATATCGTGAAGATATTTTAAACTTACATGCATTGAGTGATGAGGCCTTAGCGGATTTATTTGCTCGATTAGAAGAGAGCCAACTCGATAGTTACATAGATATTCGCACTTTGATTGGTATTGAGTTTGATGAAAATACAGTTTGGGGACAATTGACCATTCTTGAGCTGAAAATATTGATCAGTTTAGCGTTAGGCGATCTTGAAACTGCGATTGAATTGGTGAGTGAGTTCTTACAATACAATGACAATACCGTTGAGCGTGGGCTGTTTTATCAGGCAGTTCATGCGGTGCTGGAAGTGAGTTTAGATGAAGATTTAGCAGTTGAAGATTTTATCGATAACTTTAATCGTATGTTTGGTACGCAAACCATGGAAAACGTGGTTGGCTCAGTTGAAGGCAGGGTAAGATTTTACGGGTTAACTAAAACAAGTATGAAACTTGAAGGCTTAGATAAACATTTGCGCTTGATAGAAAGTTATAAAAAACTGCATCAAGCTCGAGCTGCAAAAATGGTAAATTAGTATCTCGGCTAAAGCTAAGCTAATACCTCAACTAAAGTAAAGTTTGTCTATAACAAAAAGCGCTAATTATTATTTACATAATTAGTGCTTTTTTAGTTATTACGTTAGTAATACGTTGATAAATCATCTAAAGTAAAGCTGTCTGTCAATATTTACTATAAATAATAACTATCAAGTAATTTATTGAACTTCATCAGAGTTAGAAGCCTTTAAAATTTATGCGGTATAATTTTTTACTATTTTTTCACATTTTGTGTGCTTTGTTTTTTTTAGGCATATTCAGCCCAGCTATTGGTAGTGAACAACCGTCAAAAGTGAACAATGAATATTCCGTTAAAAAATTAACAGCAGAAGATGGCTTTGTTTCTTCTGAAATTTACTCAATAATTCAAGACAAGCAAGGATTGTTATGGTTTGGCACTGCTGAAAATGGCGTGATGCGCTTTGACAGTCGAAAAGTCACGTTATTTGAATTTGACAGCAGCCAAGCAAATGGGTTGTCGCACAATGATGCGGGCAACTTAATGCTTGATAGAAATGGGAAAATTTGGATAGGCACATGGGGCGGAGGAGCCAATTTTTACGATCCTGAAACGGGAAAATTTGAGAACTTTATTCACGAACCATCACGTACTGATTCAATCTCATCTAATCGTATTCAATCGTTATTTCATGACCAAGCAGGCATTATCTGGCTGGGATCTTATGACCAAGGCTTAAACCGTTACCTAGGCAATGATCAATTTGAACATATCAAGAAAATTGATGGTGATGAATCGAGCCTATCTCATAATAGAATTTGGGATATTGAAAATAATGATGATCAAAGTCTGTGGGTGGCGACCAG
>DAINNQ010000485.1:0-2175 GCA_036735825.1 Alteromonadaceae bacterium
ACCTCCAACACGCTGTGACATATATCACAATATATTATTATTTTTTATATTCAATTACTTATCCGAGAGCTTTTGTTGCATTTTGTTAATAAAGGACTATAAACTATTATACATTCTCGACGCAAAAGCGGATTTCAACACCATAAAATGGATTTATTAAATGCCTCAGCTCATGCTAAAACCAAAGGTTATATTTATGTTCTGCAACATAGCTTAATGCGTGATGTTGTTAGAATAGGAAGTAGTGATAAATACCCTGAAAAAATAGCGCAAGATTTATCTCAAAATCTTTCGATGCCGGGTGAGTATTCCGTCTTTGCCTACATACAGTGTGAAAACATTGGAAATATCGAATCTCAAATAAAAAAGTCAATTAAGCGTTACCAAAACATTGGAGAGTTTTACGAACTCACTCCGCAAATAGCGTTTAATTTTATTAAAAGGGATGCATTGCGCATCCCTGTAATACATATAAATGACTAACACTCTAAGAAATAAAATAAGTTATTTATATCAATATCGAACAGATAACTTATCATCTTATCCAGCAATTACTTGCAAATAATAATAACGCTTTAACTCAAGCAATCAGTTCGCCCCATTTAGGTTGAGTTGGTTTTTAATTTATTTCACTACTCGCTTTTGAAGCTGGAGTATTAACCACTTTATTTTTATTAAAAAGCCAGCGAATATCTTCTTTGATCATATATAACGATGGAATTAAAAATAAGGTGATAACCGTGGCAAAAACAATTCCAAAACCTAATGATATCGCCATTGGAATAATAAATTGCGCTTGTAAACTTTGTTCGAAATACAATGGGAATATGCCAAAAAAGGTTGTTAAAGACGTTAACAATATCGCTCTAAAACGTTGAGTACCCGCCTGACAAACCACATCAATCATTTTCATGCCTGAATTTTTCGCTTTGTTGATAAAATCCACCATGATCAATGAGTCGTTCACCACAACACCCGTTAGGGCAATAAAACCATAAATCGACATCATATTAATGGTTTTACCCAATAACCAATGGCCGACGATAGCGCCGATGATACCAAACGGGATCACTGACATGATCACCAAAGGTTGGGTATATGATTTCGTTGGAATGGCGATCAAACCATAAATAAGAAACAACGCGCCTAAACCAGCGATGCCAAGTTGACTAAGAAAGTCTTGCTGCTCTTTACTCGCCCCTTCCACGCCATATTGCACACTGGCGTAATTCGACAAAATTTCAGGAATAGTTTCATCATTCATTTCAGTAATCACTTTACGCGACTCAACTTTTTCACTATCAATGTCGGCAGAAATTTTAATCGATCGTTTTTGGTTAATACGGGTGATCGATGAAAAACCTTGACCAATACTGATATCTGCAACTTGATAAAAAGGCACTAAATCACCACTTGGCGTTCTTATCCACATTTCTTCTAGGTCTGAAATCGATAAGCGATGTTCTTCTGGATAACGCACCATCACTTTTAATTCATCGCGACCACGTTGAATACGTTGAGCTTCATCACCGTAAAATGCTTGCCTAACTTGCCGTGCTAAATTTGCCAAGGTTAACCCCAATACTTCCGCTTCTGGACGAATACTGAGTTTTATTTCTTGGCTGCCACGACTAAATGAGTTACGAATATCAAAAACACCGTCATAGCTCTTCAATTTTTCTTGAATGTCGTGAGCTGCGGCTTCTAATTCGTCGTCATTTTTTCCCGTTAATTGGAACTCAATCGCTGCGCCTCCGCCAGCGTTTGTGCCAGCAAAAAAGCGTAATTCTTTCGCGCCTGCAATTTCGCCAATTTCTTCGCGCCAAAGCTTTTCAATATCGTACGCATTTAGGTCACGATCTTCAGATTTAACCAGCTCTAATAAAAATGTCGCTTGCGTATTTCCTTGCGTGAACACCATGGTATGTTTAATAAAACTAACGCCATCTAATTTGTTCTTTTGGGCAACATCTTCGGCAGCTTTGACAATTTTATCGATCACTTTATTACGTTGCTGTGGCGCCGTTCCGTCAACCATAGTGATATTACCTTGAATAAAATCACTCGGAATATTTGGGAAAACTTCTAATTTAACAAAAGAGCCAACTAACAAAGAGATGGATAAAATAAATATCGCCATGAAAATAGCAATGGTGTTATAGCGAGCTTTTAAAG
>DAINNQ010000486.1:0-2175 GCA_036735825.1 Alteromonadaceae bacterium
AAATCTGAGAAAAACCAAGTTGAAACACCAATAGCTAAAGTAATACCCGTAATTAACACGGCACTACCACGTTCTTGTAATGCTTCAAAGTATGCTTGGTTGACAGATAGCCCTTCGCGCAGTTTCACACTCATGGTTGAAAGGATATAAATACCATAATCAACACCAATACCAACACCTAAAGCGATTACAGGAAGAGTCGACACTGTTAATCCGATATCTAATGCGGTCATTAACCATTGCGCCAATGTTGAAACTACAAATAAAGGTAATACCACCGCTATTGTTGCTCTAACACTTCTAAAGCTAATTAAGCACAAAATTATCACAGCACCATAAACATACAACATCATTGGTAATTGAGCTTCAGCAACCGCCTCATTAGTAGCTCCCATCACTCCTATTGGCCCTGAGGCAAGTTTAAACGTCAAACTATCATTATTCAGTTCAGCAATTGCCGCTTTAGCTTCATCTATCACTCGATTGATGGTTTGTGCCTTATGATCTTCTAAAAACAAAATAACAGGCATGACGCTACATTCACTGTTTAATAGACCTGTAGAACTAGGCACATTAGACAAGGTTTGTGCAAGTGCGAATTGATTAGGAGAAATAATTCGCCACTTCAAATTCCCTTCGTAGTACCCCGCATTTATGATCTTCATTACCGATGGCAAACTCACCGCAGATTGAACGCCAGGTACATTTTCCATCCGCCACTGAAAATCATCCATGCTTTTTAAAACTTGGCTATCTGTGCATGCATTAGCAGTGGTTTCGACAATAACCGACATATAATCAACGCTGATCGCATATCGATTAGTAATTAAAAATGTGTCTTGGTTATAGCGAGAATTTTCATGAAGTGCAGGAGCTCCTGCATGTAATTCACCTATTTGAAGCTGTTTGGAGAAATGAAAGCCTGCAATAAACAATAATGATGTGATCAATAAAATGACACTTGCTGCACCTTTTTGACTAAAGCTCGCCATGAAATGCCAAATACTTGCAGCTTGAGTTTGTGCATTTTTATTCTCTTTAACTTTTTTAATCGTAAGGTAAGAAATTAATATAGGTAACAACAATAAATTAGTAAAAATAATAACCGCAACACCTAAGGAAGCCGTAATGGCTAATTCTCTAATAATACCTATGTCGATAGACAATAACGTAATGAAACCGACTGTGTCAGATAAAAGCGCTGCCCCGCCTGGAATAATTAAAGAGCGGAAACTAAATTGCGCAGCTTCTTTGGTTGAAAATCCTTGCGAGACATTTTTCCCTATAGCGTTGATCATTTGCACCCCATGACTAACACCAATGGCAAAAACAAGAAATGGCACCAAAATCGACATGGGATCTAAGCCAAACCCTAAGGTAGATAACAAGCCCATTTGCCAAACAACAGCGATAAGCGAACAAGCGATAGGTAATAACGTTAATGCTATTGAGCGGGAAAATAAAAACACCATAACGCTAGTAATAGCGATAGCAACACCAAAGAAAGTAACAACACCTTTTGCTCCTTCTGCAACATCGCCGACCATTTTACTAAAACCGATAATATGTACGGTGATATTACCCTTCTCAAACGGTTGTCTTACTTCATTCTCTAATACATTGGCTAATTGAATAGAATCAAGTTTTTCCCCCGTATTCGGGTTATTTTCCATGAGAATAGCTTTAACCATGGCACAACTATAATCATCAGCAACAATTCGCCCAACTATGCCTGCTTTTTCAATATTTTCTTTAACAATATTTAAACCCTGTTCATCTGGCTTAAAATCAGCTGGAACAACTGGACCACCAGCAAAGCCGTCTTCAACAACTTCAACAAAACGTGTGCTTGGAGAGAATAGCGATTTAACTTGGGTTCGATTAACACCGGGGATGAAAAATAATTGGTCATGAACCCCTTTTAGCGCAGTAAAAAATTCTTCATTAAAAATATCGCCTTTTTGGTGACACACAGAAATGAGGACATTATTAGCTCCACCAAAATTTTCTCGATGTTTTAAATACGTCTGCATGTATTCATGATTTAACGGGATATTCTTTGTAAAAGCAGCATCAAGCTTAATTTGAGATGCTTGAAAAATTAAAAATATGCTTAAGAATAAAAAAAGCACCAATACGAATATACGATGCCTAAAAACTGTAATTTCTAAACGA
>DAINNQ010000487.1:0-2161 GCA_036735825.1 Alteromonadaceae bacterium
ACACAGATTTTGCTGGCACTTATGATGAATACCTTGCCAGCCAAAGCTAAGCCAGTGATGATAAGTTCACTCTCAAAATGCTAATCAGCGAGTATGCCAAGTTAGCATGAGCAACAAACATTTTAGCGAAAATGAGCAATTATCCCTTGATGACATTATTCGTCATCGACGGGATATTCGCGGTAATAACTTTTTAAATACCCCGATAGAACAAGACATTATCAATAAAATTTTGTTATCAGCCTCATTAGCTCCCTCTGTTGGCTACTCTCAACCTTGGGAGTTTGTGCTTATCGAAGATGAACAAACCAAAGCGCTTATTGTTGACAGTCACAAGCGAGCAAATCAACGAGCTGCCGCCTTGTACAGTGATGATAAAAAATCGCTTTACACTCAGTTAAAGCTTGAAGGCATAAAAGAATCGCCAATTAACCTCGCTGTATTTTATAAACCGTCAACACAACCAGTTTTAGGCCAACATTCCATGCCTGAAATGGGTGAATACTCTGTGGTTTGTGCAATACAAAACATGTGGTTAACCGCGCGTTCTCTCAACATTGGCATGGGCTGGGTGAGTATTTTAGATGCCGACGAAGTAAAAACCATACTCAACGCACCAAAAGAAAACAAACTGATCGCTTATTTATGCTTAGGCTATGTCAAAGAATTTTTTGAGATACCAGAATTAGAGCAATTAAATTGGCAATCGAGAAAAAACCTCACCATTATCAAAGAAAAATACTCAGCAAGCGAAGATGAGAATTCGTATAATCATGTCACTAACAACACAATTTCATAAGGCCATATTTTGTTAAGTTATCGCCACGCCTTCCACGCAGGAAATTTTGCCGACGTTCTAAAACACAGCGCGTTAACCTTAGTATTAGAATATATGACCCACAAAGATAAAGGGTTTTATTACATTGATAGCCATTCAGGTGCTGGCATGTATTCACTTGAAGATGAGTACGCACAAAAAACTGGCGAATTTAAAGACGGCATAGCCAAGCTTATCAACCAAACCGATCTCCCTGAGGCCATAATGCCTTATATCGAATTAATTCAATCCTTAAATATCGATGATGAATTAAGTCTCTACCCAGGCTCACCTGCGATAGCTAAATATTTTGATCGCCGACAAGACAGTGCTCACTTATTTGAATTACACCCTGCTGATAATCAACTATTACAAGATTTTTGTTATCGATGGAATAAATGCCATGTTAAACAATCCGATGGCTATCAAGGTATTTTAGGCTTAGTTCCACCGCCTAGCCGACGTGGTGTCGTGCTTATTGACCCGCCTTATGAGCTCAAAGAAGATTATACAAAAGCAGTAAAAACCATTATTGAGGCTTATAAAAAATTCGCCACGGGCACTTACATTTTATGGTACCCCGTTGTTCAACGTGAACGAATAGCTAAAATGCAAAGCCAGTTTATTCACAGTGACGTGAAAAATGTAATACAAGTTGAATATTGCCAGCAGCCAGATACTGATGAATACGGCATGACAGGTACAGGATTATTTATTGTTAACCCACCTTGGCAACTTAAAAGCCAAATGGAAGAGATACTGCCCTATATGAAAAGTAAGCTTGGCAATCAACACAGTGTTTATCATGCCAGCCAATTAATTGATGAATAACACAGAAACTGTCGAGTAATCTAATATCGTTTACAGATCACTCTTTATACCAATCAAATATTAAATAGATAAAACAACAAATTAAATGTTATTTTAGGCTTGTTCAGTGCTAATACCTTGCTCTTGGGCGTTAGCTAATTCAAGTGCTACACGTTCAGCTTTTGAAATATATTTAGGTTTATTATTTTTTTGCAGTTTGGCATTTGCCTTTTTCGCTCTTTTTTTCAGCGTTTCATTGATTTTCTTTTTACGATTCATACCAGTCAATCATGGAGTTATTTGTGGGTGATTTTAACAAATTATTTCACTTTACCCCTATATAAACTTTTTAATAAAACCTATTAAAAAGCTCTTTTAAATGATGACCTATTTAAAAGAGCTTCATTGCATGTTAGCTATTCCGCTTTATTGGGCTGTGCGAATGTATAAATTGCCGATATAGGTGGTTAATGAAAGATCTTGCCCTCCACCATTGACTTTTTCTTTCGCTTTCGTTTAGCCCACTAATAATTA
>DAINNQ010000488.1:0-2158 GCA_036735825.1 Alteromonadaceae bacterium
CTCTATACCTTGATAATAACAGCATTCAAAATGTAACCCATCGACTTCGCTTAATGCTCCCCAATAGCGACCGTAAAGTTGGTTAGCATCAAATAAAAACAACGAGCCAGCAATATATTGGTCATTTTCTTTAGCTAACACGAGCAACATATGTTTTGCAAAATGTGCAAAGAGTTGTTCGAAAAAAGAATGGGTTAAATAGCCTTCGTGGCCACTTCGTTTTAAGTAGGTGGCGCGATAGCAATCATAAAAAAAACGCATATGTTCAGGAGTAATTTTACTGCCATGTAAACGCTCAATGGTAATTTGTTGTTGCTTGATTTTTTTACGCTCTTTTCTGATTGAGCGACGTTTCCGAGACGTACAATGTCCTAAAAAATCATCAAAATCAGTGTATGTTTGATTGCGCCATTCAAATTGTAAGGAAAGCCGATGTAATAGTGGTGTTTGTGTTAACTGCTGATGTTCTTGATGGTTTGCAAATAAGAAGTGCACCGATGAAAAATGTTGGTCATAGAGATAGGTTTTTATACATTCTATTATTTGAGGTAATACCTGCCATTGTGCGACATCCTCTATCCAGCCAATGCGCTGAGCGGTGACAGGAGTGAATGGAATCGCATTAATCCATTTAGGATAATAATTGATTCCATGTTGTGCATAAGCATTCGCCCATGCATGGTCAAAGATATATTCACCGTAACTATGAGTTTTGATATAACCGGGTAGCAATGCGATTAGCTCATTTTCGCATTTGATACCTAAATGATAAGGCAACCATCCAGTGTTCTTGCCGACGCTGTTACTTTGTTCTAAACACAATAGAAAATAATGTTTTAAACAAGGCCCTCCGGTTTGATGAAATGCTTTATCCCATACTTGCGAGTCAATGTGTGAAATATCAGTAAATGCCACCACACTAAAAGTCACGGTTGTTCCTTTTTTATTAAGATTTAGTTATTCTTACCTTTAGTTAAACTCAATAGTTCATAAGTTTAGGTAAGGTCAATGGATTTAGATAATATTCCTCTTGATAGCGATGATCCAGTGGTGGATGATCCGTTACGTGTCATCCGACACAAAATTACCCGCCTACTGGCTAAACGTGAACATAGCGTAGCTGAAATTCAGCAAAAATTAGGGCAACAAGGTTTAAATAGTGACCATGTGGATGATGTGCTAGCTAAGTTTATCGCTAAAGATATTCAATCTGACTACCGCTTCACCTTTCATTTCGTTCGTAATTGTATGGCGAAAGGTCAGGGATTAGCCCGTATTAAACAGGCACTATATCCTCATGATATTGATGAAACTATGTTATCCGAGGCATTATCTGAATTACAGCCAGACTGGTATGAGCTAGCGTATGAGGTTAAATGCAAAAAGTATTCTACTGCGCGTGAAACTGACTGGACATTAAAACAAAAACAGATGCGATTTCTACAATATCGTGGGTTTTCTCAAGATGAAATTAACTTTGCACTTAGTCATTAGTCTTAATAAGTTCATTTATATTTATAAAACAGTCACATCCTATGAAATTCTCCTAAATTGCTATTAAATATAGCGGTTTTTTGTGATAAATTACCGCTCTTATTTGTAGCAATCCATTTTATTGCTTCGGCATAGCTTCCTTAAAGGATTATTCATGACGCGTTCAACCGCCCAAATTAGACAGGCATTTTTAGATTATTTTGGCCAACATGGTCATCAATCTGTTTCTTCATCTTCATTAGTTCCACACGATGATCCGACGTTGTTATTTACCAATGCAGGAATGAACCAGTTTAAGGATGTGTTTTTAGGCGCTGAGCAGCGCAACTATTCCCGCGCGGTGTCTTCGCAACGTTGCGTACGTGCTGGTGGTAAACATAATGATCTTGATAATGTAGGCTACACTGCTCGTCATCATACTTTCTTTGAAATGTTAGGTAACTTCAGTTTTGGTGATTACTTCAAACAAGATGCCATTAAGTTCGCATGGACTTTTTTAACAAAAGAACTTGGTTTACCGGCTGAAAAATTATTAGTCACTGTCTATGCTGAAGATGATGAAGCATTCTCTATTTGGGAAAATGAAATAGGCCTACCTCCTGAAAAAATAATTCGTATCGCAACATCTGATAACTTTTGGTCAATGGGTGATACTGGACCTTGT
>DAINNQ010000489.1:0-2153 GCA_036735825.1 Alteromonadaceae bacterium
CTATTTTTACTGATAATATTTTCAAGTTAAACATTAGGACTTCATTACCCTAGTCAATGATAATTTTATTATTTATTCCTGCTGAGAAAGTGTCAGTAGTGAAAAGGAAAGCATCATAAATGAAACGTATTTTTTTTATCGGTGAGTGCATGGTTGAACTTAAAAAAGCAGACGCTAATGTTATGCATCAATCATTTGCGGGTGACGTTTATAACTCTGCTGTTTACTTAAAGCGTTGCTTTGAGAAATTTGAAAGTGGTTTTATATCAGCGATTGGCACAGATCCGTTAAGTCTTGATATGAGAGCACAATTTAGGCAAGAAGATATTAATGATGATTTTGTTTTTACCTCGAGCGAGCGTGTTCCTGGGCTTTACTTAATTAACACAGATAAATATGGCGAACGTAGTTTTACCTATTGGCGTGAAAATGCAGCAGCACGCTCAGTGATGAATTTTATTAACGATGTGGTTGTTAATACTCTAAAGCAAAGTGATATGATCTTTTTCTCAGGTATTTCATTGGCTGTTATTGAACCTCAAGCGCGGCAGTTATTTTGGCAGCGTATGTCTGATTTAAAAACTGCGGGTGTTAAAATAGTGTTTGACCCAAACTATCGAGCAAAATTATGGCAAGATGCCGCGAAAGCTCAACAACAATTCGAAAAGGCTTTTGCCTTAGCTGATATCTTATTGCCCGGTATAGAAGATTTTCATTCGCTTTATGGATTGCAAAACATTCAGCAAGTGAGCGATTTTTTGGCACCTTATCATATTGATGAAATCATCGTAAAAAATGGTCCATCGTCTGTTATCAGTATCATCAACGGTATTGAAGAAGAGCATGTTATTACCCCTGTTGACAGAGTGGTTGATACAACCTCAGCTGGTGATTCATTTAATGGTGCTTACCTGGGGGCTCGTTTAAATAATGACACTGTTCAACATGCTATTTCTTTAGGTGCAGCCGCAGCAGCATTTGTTATTCAACACTCAGGAGCCATAGTAGATAAAGTAAGTTTTAAGCAGTATATTCAAGCTGTTAAGGCAAAGTTTTCAGTGAGCTGATGTAAATATGTTGGAAAAATGCCAAGTAAAATGAGCTAGTTATCATTTGAGTGTAGTGCTTTATGATAATTAATTTTGTCGATCATTTTGCTGTTATCTATTGTCAGATCTTTTACACTTAGCCTATACATTTTTTGATACTAAAGAGCTTGGTTTTTAGTTAAATTATCGAAATGCAGTCAAGAAATACAATCATAAAAAAACAAAATAAAAAGGCAATCAAATGAAGACAAAAGCTGCAGTTGCGTTTGGCGCAGGACAACCACTTAAAGTCATGGAAGTTGATTTAGCAGGACCACAAAAAGGTGAGGTTCTTATTGAAATAAAAGCGACAGGAGTCTGTCATACCGACGCTTTTACTTTATCTGGGGATGATCCTGAAGGCGCTTTTCCTGCCATTTTGGGGCATGAAGGGGCTGGGATCGTTATTGAAGTCGGTGAAGGTGTTACCTCCGTGGAAGTTGGTGATCATGTTATTCCGCTTTACACACCAGAATGTCGTGAATGTGATTTTTGTTTACACCCCAAAACAAACCTTTGCCAATCAATTCGCGAAACCCAAGGCAAAGGGCTAATGCCTGACGGCACGTCACGATTTTCTATCGATGGCAAACCACTTTTGCATTATATGGGTTGCTCAACTTTTGCCAATCATACGGTGTTACCTGAAATAGCAGTGGCTAAAATTCGTAAAGACGCTCCTTTTGATAAAGTGTGTTATATCGGCTGCGGTGTAACAACGGGTGTGGGAGCGGTTGCGTTTGACGCTAAAGTTGAACCAGGCTCGAATGTCGTTGTTTTTGGTTTAGGCGGCATTGGTTTAAACGTTATCCAAGGCGCAAAAATGGTCGGTGCCGATAAAATCATAGGGGTTGATATTAACCCTGATAAAGTTGCATTGGCGAAAAAATTTGGCATGACAGATTTTATTAACCCGAATGAAGTCGACAATGTTGTTGATGCAATTTGCCAGCTAACCAATGGTGGTTGTGATTACAGTTTTGAATGTATTGGCAACGTCAACACAATGCGCCAAGCATTAGAATGTTGTCATAAAGGTTGGGGAGAGTCGTGGATCATCGGTGT
>DAINNQ010000490.1:0-2151 GCA_036735825.1 Alteromonadaceae bacterium
GTGTTAGCAGTTTTAGTATTTTTAGACAGTGTACCATAGCAAAATTATTAGTTAAGCTCTTTGGTGTCAATAGAAATGAAATTAATTGCTTGGATTAATTTTTAAGAAATACATCTTTGAAGTATTCACGAAATTGAGGTTTGTTATTTAGTGGAACGCTACTTGACAACACCTCCAACAATTCGCCATTTTTCGCTAATGTATTGACTATAGTATTAAATTTTTTAATAAATTCTGCGTTCGTTTTTGTGTTGCTGCACATCATATGACCAACGTTGTATTGAGTAGCGTTTTCAATATTATAAGTAAACAAGGGCTCTTGACTGATTTGTTGCCAATGTAAGTTTATGTCTTGTGGATATTCAATCAGTAAATCAAAACGATTATTGGCAAAACCTGCTGCGATGCGATCTAATTTTACAGGAATGCCAATGGCTTGTTCTGGTGAAAGTTGAGCGATAAACTGATCGATATAAACGCCATAACTTCTTCCTTGAACAACGCCAAGTTGGTGCTCAGCGTTTTGAAACAATGTCAATAAGTTGATTTCGCCATGGTTATTTATCAGTGCTGTTTTTGAATATAATTGTAAGCCTAAATATAACGAGCTAGGTTGACTAAAAATAAAGTCTTGCTCTCGTGCAGGTGTTTTGAGCATGTCACTGATACAAACATTTTCACTGTCTTTGAAGCGGGATATATTAGAAAAATTTTCAACTAATTGAAATTCAATAATGTACTCGTCTAACTGATTGAATATCAGCCGCAAGCTTCTATTTAATGTGTCATTGAAGGTAATGTTTCCGTTCTTATAACCTTTGATGAGATTGATTTCGTCGGTGAGAATTAGCATTTTCTCTTTGTAATCATTAAAGCTAGCTAATGTTGATTTAGCATATAAATCGCCATAAATTTCAGCTAATTCGCCAGTCTTTCTTAATTCGGCCATGGCGTTATCAAATTGTTTGGCTAACGCTTTGCCATGTTCATTGTTTTGAAAAGCGACATATAAATGACGAGCGGGTAATATTTCGAAATGAGCAAATGAATTAGCCAGCTCTTCAGGCACATTATATAAATAATCGATAAAGGTATCAGTTCTATTATGGGCTAATAAATTAAAGCCATCAGTGGTTGAATTGACCAAGTATTGATGTTTTGCATTTAGCAAAAATCGTTCAAAATGATAACCACGAATCCAGGAATTTGAATACTTATCTAAATCAGAGAGCTCATTAATTTTCGTATGTTTAGCTTGATAAAAAGCAAGAATCGGCTCGTCTACATCTAAAAACCAGTGAGGTAAAATAGCCTCATTAATATCTTCTCTAAACACACCGACTATTAAATCTAACTTTTTCTCATTAAATGATTTTATATTGCGATTGTAGGTGTCTAATTTGATGTGTAGATTTTCTTTTCCGTAAATGCGATTAAGTAATTGAAAATAAATACCACTACCATCACTTTCTGTAACATCTCCCCATTCAGCAGCTCCAACCACGAGCTTTTCTGCGTTAGCAATAGAAATAAATAGCTGAAAAACAGCGATAAGCGTGGTTAAGTACTTCAAGCAAAATCACCAATAAATTAAGGTATTAATAAGCATATAACAAAAATGGTGAATTGGTAGTGCTAACTTCCCTTCAACTGAAATATTGATTCTTAGAGGGTTTAAAGTGACATCATTTAATTTTGTGACCACAGATTAAAACACGTATAATCCGCGAAATTTTGCGTTGATTTATAATAATCAACTTGTTGTATATTTATAGGGTTTTTATTAGTTAAATGATTTCACATAAACTTTCTGTTGCACCCATGCTCGATGGGGGCGATATCTAGCTATAAGTCAATTAAAACAGTAACATCATATTTCCAAGTTTCCTTATAGTTTCCTTTTTAAATTTTTCTTGAAACACCTATCTGCTAAATTTTTGTACTAATGTCGTTTGACAATAGCTTTTTCTGGAAAGTGTGAAATATCTAGTCTACCTAAACTGTTTTCATACATTTTTAAATCAGCCCCTTCCATTTGAGTGAAGCCAATCAAAGTAGACGCTAACCATCGACAGGTTTTATGCAGGCCATGTTCAGCAACACAAGACCCAATGGCGTTACAAAATAATTGACGTGGAGATTGATTAATAT
>DAINNQ010000491.1:0-2149 GCA_036735825.1 Alteromonadaceae bacterium
AAAAACGGGTGTATCATTTATACCATCACCGACCATGGCAACGGTAGCGTTTTGTTGAAGTGCTTTAATTTGTTCCATTTTTTGAGTCGCAGACAAACTGCCATGAATACTACCAAGGTTTAATTGTTGCTGAACTTTTTCACAACCATTTTGGTTATCTCCTGACAGCATAGTCGTTGATATTTGATGATGATGGAGGTTTTCAATAACAGCTTTGGCATCATGGCGAATGTTGTCAGCAAGATAAATAACCGCAATAGCTTGATTATTAATAGAAAGAACACATTGTGCATCTTTTACCTTTGCATATTGCTCACTGCTTAAAATTTTTAATGATAACAGCCAGCTAGGTTTACCAATTTTAATTTCTAAATTGTTGATAATGCCATTGACTCCAAAGCCTGAAACAATCTCGACATCTTTGGCTTCGACAGTAAAATCACGATATTGGCTAAAAGCTTTGGCAATCGGATGTTCAGAATAAGACTCTAATGCAGCAGCATAGGCTAATACTAACTCAGCACTATAACTTTTATCTAACTCATTAATTAATTGAACTTTTTCAACGACAAAATCGCCTGAAGTTAACGTACCCGTTTTATCAAAAGCAAAGCAGTTAATGGCTGGTAACGTTTCCATCACGTGACTTGACTTGATCATAATCCCTGCTTTGTTCAATCGTGTTGTTGCGCAGGTTAAAGCGGTGGGGGTTGCAAGTGATAATGCACAAGGGCAAGTTGCAACCAGTACCGACAAAGTGATCCAAAAAGCTTGTTCGGGTAAATGTTGTTGCCAATAAATGGCCGTCGCAATCGCTGTAACAAGAATAATCGCGACAAAATACTGGGCAATTTTGTCAGATAATTGTGCCAATTTCGGCTTATGTGTTTGCGATGCTTCACTTAAACGAATTAACTGACTTAAAAATGAATGCTGCCCAGCTTGCTTAACTTCTACCGTGATGTTGCCATCACCATTTATTGTGCCTGCAAAAACCTGTTCGCCTGCTTTTTTACTGACAGGTAATTGTTCGCCAGAGAGCATAGCTTCATTAATTTGGCTATGACCTGCAATGATATGCCCATCTGCGGGGATTGTTTCGCCTGGCTTAATAATGACTAAATCATGCGGTTGTAACTTTCTTGCAACCACAAATTCTTCTTTGCCGTTAACAAGGCGTGTAGCTGTTAATGGCATAAGTTTTAATAAATTAGCCGAAATTTCAGCAGCACGGTTTCGTGCTCTAAATTCAAGAAATTTGCCAATTAACAGCAGAAAAGTAAACATGGAAACTGATTCAAAATAAACTTCACCACTTTGGTGAATAGTTGCCCAAGCACTGGCGCTAAATGCCAAAATAATGGCAATAGAAACAGGCACGTCCATCGATAAGCGTTTAACTTTCAACGCATTGACAGCGCCAATATAAAAAGGAAACGCACCATAAGTAATGATAGGTGTGGTTAAAATCAAACTCGTCCAGCGTAAATAAGTATGATTGTGCTCAGACATATCAGCAAAGGCACCAAAATATAGGCCTATGGCTATCATCATGACTTGCATCATCAAAATGCCAGAAACACCTAAACGTTTAATAAAGGTTTTACTGCGTTTTTGATTAGACTCTTCAACGTCACTCGCTTTAAATGGCAGGGCGTGATAACCGACTTTATCGATAGTGATTAAAATTTGGCTGAGTTTTAATTGCTGATCATTCCAACGCACAGTGGCTCGTTGGGTTGTTGCATTAACAGAAATACTGATAAGCCCTGTTAGCTTTGCTAATTGCCTTTCAATCAACCAAGCGCATGCTGCACAACTAATACCTTCAATGGTGAGGATAGTTTCTTTAAATTCACCATCATTAAAAATAAACTCGTCCTGTAAGCTTTGATCGTCAAGCAGTTCTGCTTTTTTTAATTGTTCAGGGATCAGCGCTTCACCTTTATGAGCAACTTCGGTTCTAAAGCGGTAATAGTCGGTTAATTGATTTTCTACTATGGTATTGGCTACTGCTTGGCAACCAACGCAACACATTGCTTGCTCTTTATTATCAATGGTAACAAATAAAGAGATGCCATTTGGAATGGCTTCTCCACAGTGAAAACAAGGTAATAACATAATTAAAATTGGCTAACTATCATGTGAA
>DAINNQ010000492.1:0-2149 GCA_036735825.1 Alteromonadaceae bacterium
TTTTTAGATGATAATTATGGAACAAATTTCTAAATAATTTATTCGATAAGTTATTTAAGTAAAGGATGATCAGCAGGTAATTGTTTTGAAATCCAAATGGCTAATTTGTGTTTCATACTTTGAAGATCTTCGCCATCAACAGGTAAAGGATGGATCAATTTATCATTAACAAGTAAACGATACAGACTTTCAACTTTATCTTTAGCGGCATTAGTCGCAGAAAAGCCTTTATAACCGCGATTCATTGCATATTTTTCGCCTATTTCTATCGCTTTTTTTGTTAATGCCACTTCGTTTTTAAGCTTTTTCATTGAATTCCTTACTTAATTTTTTTATTTCTAAACCTTGAATTTTTTCTTAAACCTTACGCACTAGGCATTGCAAAATAAAATGCGTTAAGTTTATTGCCATCTAAGTCGCGAAAATAGCCCGCATAAAACCCTGGTATTTCCCCTCTTGGTCCTGGCTCTCCTTCACACGTTGCTCCAAGTTCCATCGCTTTATGATAAAAAGCATCCACTTTCTCTGCAGAATCTAATGCGATAGCGACCATTACGCCATTTCCGACAGTGGCCGGTTGACCATCAAAAGGTTTGGTCACTGATAAGCCCGGTTGATCTGGTGCCGTTGCCCAAGCGACGAATTGCTCGGTTTCCATAAAACGGCCTGCGCCTATTGTTGCTAATAATTGATCGTAGAAATTGACTGCTTTATCTAAATCATTTGTGCCTAAAGTAACGTAACCAATCATTTTTATTCCCTCATTGTATAAAGTTAACGACTTGCCTGTTTTTTTTAATGTTTAACAGTAAATGTTAAAGAAAAAATCAATAATAACTTAACATGCTTTGATCAAATTGATCAGTGTTAATAGTGATATTTTTCTTCGTTAAAATGTCACTAAGTTTTTCAATATCCTTATTCAAGGAAGATAAAGTCAGTGTGTTGTCATCAAGTACATAGATGTGCTTTAAACTGGCGTAATAGTAATTCAAAATGATCAAAGCATTTAAGCTCTTATCTGTTTGATTTACTTCAACAGTTTGTCTTTCTGAAACTTCTATTTCAGATTCGCGCGAATCGCTTTGATCAAATGCCGCCTTTTTTATTTTGCTTAATTTACGATAAATAGCATTTTGAATTTGCTTCATCTGCCAAACATAATAAATCTCTTTAAAGTACGCTTTATTTTTGATCGAGTGTAAAATGGCGGCACAGGCTAACAACGCCATCACCACCCCTAAAAAGTTATATTTAAAGTTACTAGGTTGTACAGTTTCTCCAGCAATAATCGGTGTTTGCTGAGCGAACAGTGCAATTAAAACACTGCCAAACACCAAAGATAAACTCGCTAAAGTAATGATAAAGCCAATGATCACGTAATTAAGCTTGCGTCGGTATTGGGCTTTGTCGATGTCGATTATTTTCATTTACAGCTCTTAAGGTTTTGTTGAAAAGTTAATGTTTAGTTATTTATTTAACTATTTAATTAGTGAAAGATTTAGTTGTCGTTTGCGCTTTAAAGCTCAATGCCAGAATAACGGGATATTTTATTCTCAACACCATGAAACCACACGGGTTTTATGCTGTGGATCGACAACTGCTGTTTAGCGCGGGTAATACCGGTATACAGTAATTCACGCGTTAATAATTGATTGTCGGTGGTGGTTGGTAAAACCATAGCGACATGAGCAAATTCACTGCCTTGCGTTTTATGTATGGTCATCGCATAAACCGATTCAAATTGAGGTAAACGACTTGGTAGAATGTACTTAAATTGTTTATCTTGCGTTTCAAACACTGCCATTAAATGTCCTGCTTCATTTTGCCAGATAAAACCAACATCGCCATTATACAGCCCTAAACTGTAATCATTTTCATTAATCATAATGGGTTTGGCATGATATAAATTGGATCTTGTCATACTGTTAAGACGACTTGAAAAGGAATTTTTAGCGCTGATATGCGTTTGATTTGGCGATAATATTTGCTCAGCTCTTAAGTTAAGTTGTTCAACGCCGCTGTCACCTTGACGTGTTGCCGATAAAAAACGAAATTGCCCTAAAAGTGCAAAAGCTTGTTCAATGGAAGTTGCCTGCATTAATGGTCGATAATATTGCTCGACTAATTGGCTGAACCAATCTTGGCT